>JBCBYE010000324.1:0-5446 GCA_039816075.1 Pseudomonadota bacterium
ATCGGCCAGGGGAGGGCGGCGGAACTGCTCTACACCGGCCGCGCATTCACGGCCGAGGAGGGCGAACGCTGGGGCTGGTTCAACCGGATGGCCGAGGACCCGACCGCCGAGGCGCTGGCCTTGGCGCAGCGCCTCGCCGCCGGCCCGACCTTCGCCCATGGAATCACCAAGACCCAGATCAACCAGGAATGGAACATGGGGCTGGAGCAGGCCATCGAGGCCGAGGCCCAGGCCCAGGCCATCTGCATGCAGACCCGCGACTTCGAACGTGCCTACCGCGCCTTTGCCGCCAAGGAGCGGCCGGTGTTCGAGGGCGACTGAGATGACGCCTCACCCGCCCCTTTCCGTTGCGCCCGGCACGGACGGTCCTCGCCCCGAGGCCGCGCCTCCGGCGCCGCGGCTTGCGCGGCATCGCGGCGAAGCGCGGCGGCGCCTGGAAGAGGCTGAGATGCGGGGCGCCCGGCCGAGGCGTCGCGCCCTGATGGCGAAGCGCCTCGCAGGTTGCGGGGGCGGACCTGGCGGCGAGGCCGCCCGTCCGCCTGCCCACCGGCGCCGTCTTGCCCCGGACCTGATCCGGGGCCTCCTTGCGGCGGGCCGGGCACGCCGTTCGGAAGGTCGCGCGGGCGGCGAGGAGGCCCCGGATCAGGTCCGGGGCGCCGGTCGCCCGGACCCGCGCCGCGCGCGCCGACCGGCAGGAGGCGCCTGATGCCGGACCGCAGCTTTCTCGACTGGCCGTTCCTCGACGACCGACACCGCGCCCTGGCCGAGGAGGTCGAGGGCTGGGCCTCCGCCAACCTGCCCGTGGACCATTCCGATGTGGACGCCGCCTGCCGCGGCCTCGTCCGCGACCTCGGCGCCGCCGGCCTGCTGCGCCACAGCGCCATCGACCCGGATCATCCGCCCGAGGCCGGGGGCGCCCCGCTCGACGTGCGCGCGCTCTGCCTGATCCGCGAGACGCTGGCCCGGCACGACGGGCTGGCCGATTTCGCCTTCGCCATGCAGGGGCTCGGGACCGGGCCCGTCTCCCTCTTCGGGACCCCGCCGCAGCGCGAACTGCTGCGCCGCTCCCGCGCCGGCGAGGCGATCACCGCCTTCGCGCTGACCGAACCGCGCTCCGGCTCCGACGTCGCGGCGATGGAGACGACGGCGGAGCGGGACGGAAACGGCTGGCGGCTGAACGGGGAAAAGACCTGGATCTCCAACGGCGGCATCGCCGACAGCTACATCCTCTTCGCCCGCACCGACGAGGCGCCGGGCGCCAAGGGCATTTCCGCCTTCCTCGTGCCAGGCGACGCCGAGGGGCTTACGGTCGTGGACCGGCTGGAGGTGATGGCGCCCCACCCCCTCGCCCATCTGCGCTTCGAGAACGTCCGCGTTCCCGCCGACGCCCTGATCGGGGAGCCCGGCCGCGGCTTCGCCATGGCCATGGCCAATCTCGACGTCTTCCGCTCCACCGTCGGCGCGGCGGCGCTGGGCTTCGCCAGGCGCGCGCTGGACGAGGCGGCAGCGCGAGTGCGCGACCGCAACGTCTTTGGCGCGCCGATGGGCGATCTGCAGATGGTGCAGGGCCACCTCGCCGACATGGCGCTGGAGATCGACGCCGCCGCGCTGCTGGTCTACCGCGCCGCCTGGACCAAGGATCAGGGGGCCGCCCGCGTCACGCGCGAGGCCGCCATGGCCAAGCTGCACGCGACCGAGGCCGCCCAGCGCGTCATCGACGCCGCGGTGCAGCTCTTCGGCGGCGAGGGCGTGCGTCGAGGGAACATCGTCGAAAGCCTCTATCGGGAGATCCGCGCCCTGCGCATCTACGAGGGCGCCTCGGACGTGCAGCGGGTGGTCATCGCCCGCTCCGTCCTGGGGGCGGCGAAATGAGCCGCGCGGGCGGAGCGACGCATGACGGCCGCCCCCGGGCGACCGGCGCCCCGGACTTGATCCGGGGCCTCCTTGCAGCCCGCGCCACGCCCCGAACGGCGCGCCCGGCGGCGCCGAAGGAGGCCCCGGATCAGGTCCGGGGCGAGACGGCGCCCGGCCGCAACGCAAGGAGCCTGCCATGATCCCCGCGCTCGGCCCCTCCGCCCACCAAGACCCGTTCGCGCGCGACAACCTGCCCCCGGCGGAGGCGCAGCCGCATTTCCTGCTCGAAGGCTTCCCCTACCCCGAGCGCCTGAACGCCGCCGTGGCCCTGACCGACGCCATGGTGGCGCAGGGCCACGGCGACCGCACCGCGCTCGTGGGCAACGGCCGCCGCCGCACCTACAAGGAGCTGACGGACTGGTCCAACCGCCTCGCCCATGCGCTGGTCGAGGACTACGGCGTCCGGCCCGGACACCGCGTCCTGATCCGCTCCGCCAACAATCCGGCCATGGTCGCCTGCTGGCTCGCGGTCACCAAGGCGGGGGGCGTCGCGGTCAACACCATGCCGCTGCTGCGCGCCCATGAGCTGGGGCAGATCCTCGACAAGGCGCAGGTCGGGCTGGCGCTGTGCGACACGCGCATGATGGACGAGATGACGGCGGCGGCGAAGGCCTCGACCACGCTCGAGAAGGTCGTCGGCTTCGACGGCACCGCCAACCATGATGCGGAGCTTGACCGGGCCGCCCTCGACAAGCCCGTCAGCTTCGAGGCCGTCGCCACCGGCCGCGACGACGTCGCCCTGCTGGGCTTCACCTCCGGCACGACCGGAGAGCCCAAGGCGACCATGCACTTCCACCGCGATCTGCTGATCATCGCCGACGGCTATGCGCGCGAGGTGCTGGGCGTGACGCCCGAGGACGTCTTCGTCGGCTCGCCGCCGCTGGCCTTCACCTTCGGCCTCGGCGGGCTCGCCATCTTTCCGTTGCGCTTCGGCGCGGCGGCGGTGCTGCTGGAGGACGCTTCGCCCCCCAATCTGATCGAGATCATCGAGAAGCATCGCGCCACCATCTGCTTCACCGCCCCCACCGCCTACCGCGTGATGATGCGCGCGATGGACGAGGGGGCCGACCTCTCCTCGCTGCGCTGCGCCGTCAGCGCCGGAGAGACGCTGCCCGCCCCGGTCTTCGAGGAGTGGATGGCGAAGACGGGCAAGCCCATGCTCGACGGCATCGGCGCGACCGAGATGCTGCACATCTTCATCTCCAACCGCTTCGGCGACGCCCATCCCGCCTGCACGGGCCGCCCGGTAGCGGGCTACGAGGCGAAGATCGTGGGCGAGGACATGGCCGAACTTCCCCGCGGGGAAATCGGGCGGCTGGCGGTGCGCGGCCCCACCGGCTGCCGCTATCTCGCCGACGATCGGCAGGCGAAATACGTGAAGGGCGGCTGGAACCTGACCGGAGACAGCTTTTGGCGGACGAGCAGGGGCGCTTCCACTTCGCCGCCCGCTCGGACGACATGATCTTCTCCGCCGGCTACAACATCGCCGGGCCGGAGGTGGAGGCGGCGCTCCTCTCGCACCCCGCGGTCATGGAATGCGGCGTGATCGGCGCGCCGGACGAAGAGCGGGGCCAGATCGTCGAAGCCCATGTGGTGCTGGAGCCCGGCGCGCCGCGCGGCGACGGCATGGCGCGCGAGCTGCAGGACCACGTCAAGGCCGCGATCGCCCCTTACAAGTATCCGCGCCGGGTGCTTTTCATAGATGCGCTGCCCAAGACGCAGACCGGCAAGGTCCAGCGCTTCCTCCTGCGTTCGGGCGGCTAGACACCATCAGATCGGCGAACGTCCGACAGGGAGAGACGACATGAACGCCAAGATGCTGGGGGCCGCGGCCCTCTCCGCCCTTCTCGCCGCCGCGCCCGCCGCGGCGCAGGTCAAGATCGGCATGATCACCACGCTTTCGGGCGGCGGCAGCCACCTGGGCGTGGACGTGCGCGACGGGTTCGAACTCGCGATGGCCCAGGCCGGCCGCGACGACGTGGAGCTCATCGTTAAGGACGACGCCCGCAAGCCGGACGTGGCCAAGAGCCTCGCCGACGAGTTCATCCAGCGCGACGAGGTCGACATCCTCACGGGCATCATCTGGTCGAACCTCGCCATGGCGGTGATCCCGCCGGCGGTGCGCCAGGGCGTCTTCTACCTGTCGCCCAATGCCGGCCCCTCGGCGCTGGCCGGCCGCGGCTGCCACGAGAACTATTTCAACGTAGCCTGGCAGAACAACAACCTGCACGAGGCCATGGGCGGCTACGTCAAGTCCGCCGGCTTCCAGAAGCCCTTCATCCTGGCGCCGAACTATCCGGCGGGCACCGACGCGCTGACCGGCTTCAAGGCCTTCTTCGGCGAGGACGTGGCGGGCGAGATCTACACCAAGCTCGGCCAGACCGACTACGCGGCCGAGATCGCGCAGATCCGCGCCTCGGGCGCCGACAGCGTGTTCTACTTCCTGCCCGGCGGCATGGGCATCAGCTTCATGAAGCAATACGCCGGCGCGGGCGTGGACATCCCCGTCTTCGGCCCGGCGTTCTCGTTCGACGAAGTCATCATCGGCGCCGTGGGCGAGGCCGCCATCGGCACCAAGAACACCTCGCAATGGGCCTACGACCTCGACAGCCCGGCCAACGCCGCCTTCGTCGACGCCTTCCGCGAGGCCTATGGCCGGACGCCGACTCTTTACGCCTCCCAGGGCTTCGACACGGCGAACCTGATCCTCTCGGCGCTCGACAAGGCGCAGCCCTCGGACGCCGCGGCGTTCCGCGAGGCCCTGCGCGCCGCCGACTTCACGTCGGTCCGCGGCGACTTCGCCTTCGGCCCGAACCACCACCCGATCCAGGACATCTACGTCCGCGAAGTGGTGGCGGGGCCGGAGGGGCGCCCGACCAACCAGCTGGTCGGCGTCGCGGTGGAGGATCACCAGGACGCCTATTTCGGCGAGTGCGCCATGTAAGCCGCGCCGCGGGCCGCACGCGTTCTCGCCGCGCGGCCCGCGCCCTCGGACCTGAAGACCCGGATCCGCAATGACCCGCTCCGCCCTGCTCGACGCGCCCGCGCCGCCCGCCCCCGTGGCCGAGGCCTTCCGCGCGCTGCCCTCGGCCTTGCGCCCCCGGCTGGCGGAGCTGCGCTCCCTGATCTTCGAGACGGCCGAGGCGGAGGGCGTCGGCCCCCTCACCGAAACCCTCAAATGGGGCGAGCCCGCCTACCTGACCGAGGCGACGAAATCCGGCGGAACGCTGCGCCTCGGCCGCCTCAAGGGCCGCGACGACGCCTGCGCCCTCTTCGTCACCTGCACCTCGCGCCTCGCCGACGAGGTCCGGGCGGAAGTCGGCGGCCGCCTCGAGGTGATCGGCGACCGCGCCGTCGCCATTCCCGCGACCGGCCCGTGGGACCGGGCCGCGGCCCGCGCCGCCATCGCGCTGGCGCTCACGTACAAGCGTCGCAAGGGAGCGGCCGGATGAGCCGCGCCGCGCCCTCCGGTCGTCCGTCCCTCCACGCCGGGCGCCGTCTCGCCCCGGACTTGATCCGGGGCCTCCTCCGC
>JBCBYE010000157.1:0-8114 GCA_039816075.1 Pseudomonadota bacterium
AAATCCGCCCCCGTGCGCTCCATTTCCGTCAAGATGTAGTTGCACGTCCCGTTCATGACCCCCATCACCCGGGTCATGCCGTTGGCCGCCAGCCCCTCGCCCAGCGCCTTGACCACCGGGATGCCGCCGGCCACCGCCGCCTCGAACTTCAGCGCGGCGCCCGAGGCTTCGGCGGCCTCGGCCATGGCCTGGCCGTGATGGGCCAGCATCGCCTTGTTCGCCGTCACGACCGAAGCGCCGCGGGCCAGCGCCGCCTCGACCGAGGCCTTCGCCGGCCCGTCCTCGCCGCCCATAAGCTCAACGAAAACATCGACATCTTCGCGACGCGCCAGGGCGACCGGGTCGTCTTCCCACGCGTAGGGCGACAGGTCCACGCCCCGGTCCTTGCCCCGGCTGCGGGCCGAAACGGCGACGATTTCGAGGGGGCGTCCGGCGCGCGCGGTCAGCATCTCCGCGCGGTCCCGCACGATCTTCACCACCCCGGCCCCCACGGTTCCGAGGCCGGCGACGCCGAGGCGCAGGGGAGAGGTCATGGGCTTGGCTCCGCAAGGATTTCCGTCGCGCGACACATGCCCCGCAGGCGGGCGCGAAGCAAGCCGGGCGCGCCCGGCGGCCGCCGAAGGAGGCCCCGGATCAGGTCCGGGGCGAGACGGCGCCCGGGCCGGCCGGCCGGCGAAGGGACGCGGTCAGTCCTCGCCCTCGGGGTCCCAGAACCCCCAGCCGTCGGGCACGTAGCCGCGGGAGAGGGCGATCTTCGTCGCCCTCTCCTCATGGGTCCAGATGCTGTCGAGCGACAGTTCCGCGTCGACGGTCGCCTCCACCTCGCCATCCTCGGCCGAGCCCTCGGCCTCGTAGCCGAACATGCCCAGCGCCTTGAGGAAGGCGGTCATGTCGGCGCCCTCGCCCGGCAGGAACTGCAGGTCGAGCCGGATCGGCAGCCCCTCGGGCAGGCCCTTCTCGGCAAGATCCTGCAGAGTCAGGGCCGTGCCGGCCTTCTGCGCTTCGAAGTCCCAGTCGGACGCGTCCGCCATGTCACCTTCAATAGGCGTCGCAGACGCCATCCCCGTTGTTGTCGACGCAGGTGTTGTTCGACGATCCCGAATTGGCGATCGCCGCGCCGATGCCCAGCCCGATGACCCCTCCGACCAGGGCGCTGCCCAGATCGTTGTCGTCGTCGTGATAGACGTAGCCGGGCCGCCCGCGGTTCACCACGACGGTGTTGCCGCTTTTGAAGTTGCCGCCCTTCTTGTAGCGGGTGTTGCCGCCCTTGCGCACTTTGGCGCCGCCGCGCGCGCCGCCGGCGCGTGCGCCTCCGCCGCCCCTCTTCTTGGCGACCTCGATGCCGCCGGCCAGCGCGGCCGGGGCCGTCGCGGGCGGCGCGATCCGCGCGGCCTCGGCCGCCGCGGGGAGCATCGGGTCCGCAAACGGCGCCTCGGCCGCGACGCGTCCGGCGCGCATATCGGCCATCCCGACGGCCGCCTGGGCGAGCGGCGCGATCAGCAGCGACAGGACCGCCGCCGCTCCGACGATGCGCCGCCTCATTCCTCCGTCTCCAGCTCGTAGTTCGTCACGATGTCGGACCACTGCGCCAGCATCGCGTCGCAGTCCAGCCGATCGCGCGGCGCGGCCGAGCCATAGCCGACCGCCGTCGCATAGATGAAGCCGATGTCGGATCCCACGTCCTGCACGATCAGGTCGAAGAGGTGGTGGACCTGCTCCTTGAACACGTCCCGCCCTTCGATCGGCGTGCAGACATAGGCGTTGCCGATCCCCAGCCCCAGCGAACGCACCTTGGTCACCGTCTCGGCCTCGTCCTGCGCCGCGGCCGGGGCCGGGGCCGCCAGCGCGGCCGCCGCCAGCGCCGCGCCCAGCATCTTCGTCAGCTTCATCGCCATTCCCTTCCAACGCTCCGCGGCCGCGTCGCGGCCGAACACCTGGAAGGTTGCCAGCCTCGGGCGCCGTAATCCAGAGGGGGCGTGCCCCGCGCGCCTACTCCGCCGCGGCGGACAGGCCGGCCTCGCGCGCCTCGGCCTGCGCATGGCGCGCCTTCGCGCCCTCGGGATCCGACAGCAGCCGCTTCACCCCGCGCGCCGCCTGGCGGATGCGCTGTTCGTTCTCCACCAGGCCCAAACGCACGAAGCCCTCGCCATACTCGCCGAAGCCGACGCCGGGGCTGACCGCCACCTCCGCCTCGCGCAGCAGCATCTTGGAAAAGCCCATCGACCCGAGCGACGCGAAGACCGGCGGGATCGGCGCCCAGGCGAACATCGTCGCGGGCGGCGGCGGCACGTCCCAGCCGGCGCGGCCCATGGCCTCGACCAGCACGTCGCGGCGCGACCTGTAGGTGGCGCGGATCTCTGCGATGCAGTCCTCCGGCCCGTTCAGCGCCGCCGCCGCCGCCACCTGGATGGGCGTGAAGGCGCCGTAGTCGAGATAGCTCTTGATCCGCGCCAGCGCCGAGATCAGGCGCGGGTTGCCGACCGCGAAGCCCATGCGCCAGCCGGGCATGGAGAAGGTCTTGGAGAGCGAGGTGAACTCCACCGCGAGGTCCTTGGCCCCGGGAACCTGCAGGATCGAGGGCGGCGGCGCGTCGAACCAGATCTCCGAATACGCGAGATCCGACAGCAGCCACAGGTCGCGCTTGCGGGCCAGCGCCACCAGCTCCGCATAGAAATCGAGGTCGCAGACCTGCGCGGTGGGGTTCGAGGGAAAGCTGACCAGCAGCGCCGAGGGCGCCGGCACCGAATGCTGCGCGGCATGGTCCACCTCGCGCAAGTAAGCCTCCGGATCGAAGCGGCCGTCATGCAGCGCGGGCACATGGCGCAGGGCGCCGCCGGCGATGATGAAGCCGAAGGCGTGAATGGGATAGGAGGGGTTGGGCGTCAGCACCACGTCGCCCGGCGCCGTGATCGCCTGCGCCAGGTTCGCCAGCCCCTCCTTGGAGCCGAGCGTGGCGATCACCTCCGTCTCCGGATCGAGATCGACGCCGAAGCGCCGCGCGTAGTACCCCGCCTGCGCCCGCCGCAGGCCCGGAATGCCCTTGGACGAGGAGTAGCGATGCGTGCGCGGCCGCCGCACCGTCTCCACCAGCTTGTCGACGATATGGGCGGGGGTATCCATGTCCGGGTTGCCCATGCCGAAATCGATGATGTCCATCCCCTCGGCCCGGAACTGCGCCTTCAGCCGGTTCACCTCGGCGAAGACATAGGGGGGCAGCCGCCGGATGCGGTGGAAATCGACGGGTTCGGAGGGGCGGGGCATGGCGGTTTCCTCGCGGCGGGGCGCTGTTCTTGCCTCCGCCATGCCCCATGCGCAAGGCGCGGAAAGGGCGAAGCGGCCCGGTTTCGGGCGCCGTTCACCGCGGAAAGGTTAACGTGAGGTCATTGGGTCGTCTTCGCGCCGAGGACGCCCTGCCCATGCGCCCCGCACGTCTCCGCACCGCCCGCACCGCGCTCTTCGCCCCGCTGCTGCTGACATCGCTCCTCGCCGCGCCCGCCCACGCCGTGCAGGTCGCCAAGCTGACCTTCAACGACGGCGGCACAGGCATCGGCGCCTGCGCCGGGCGGGAGACCTTGGGGACCGATGCCAGCCGCTTCGTCTCGGCCTCCTTCCCGCGGCAGGGGGTCGGGTGTCAGGCGAACGTCACGCTGTCGGCCGGCGACGGCCTCGTCTCCGCCGAAGGGGGGTGGAGGTCGCCTCGCCCAACGGACCGCTGCAGGTCTCGGGCGTGTCGGAGATGGAGCTCGACTTCATCCTCACCGCGCCCGAGGACTGGGACGGCGCGCCCATCCCCGTGGGTGCGGACCTGCACCTCGACGGACTCGTCTCAGCGGGCTTCGAGACCGGCAGCCTGTCCGGCCGCAGCGCCTCCGCCGCGCTGACCGCCACGGTCTCGATCTTCGGCCGCGACGAAAACGGGATATCGGTCTCGGACTCGCAGACGGAGAAGATCGTCGCCTCCGTCCTGGGCCACCGCGTGACGGAAGATAAGACGGCGCGCGAGGAATTCACCGTCTCCCCCTCGGTCGCGCTGGCCGCCATCGACCCGACGCAGCCGCTGAGCCTGCGCTTCATCCTCGAGGCCGTCGCGGCGACGGGCGTCTTCGGCGGCGACACCGCCTTCCCCCTCGTCAGCGCGGGGCGGACGCTGAGCCTGAACCCCGACGGCCCCGCGCTGATCCTTCCGGACGGGTGGACGGCGCAGGCCGGCGATTTCGTGGTCGACAACCGCTGGATCGACCCGCGGCTCACGACGCCGAGCTCCGCCGTGCCGCTCTCCGCCACGCCGCCGCTGCTTCTGGCCGGGGTCGCCGGTTTGGCGCGGCCGAGGCGCAGGCGCGGCTGACGCGGCCCTCGCGCCGCGCGCCCTCGGGCCTCCGCCGCCCGGACCCGACGGAGCGGAACGGGCGCGGCGAAGCCCGACGGCGACGGGGCGTCCCCGCTCGCCTCGTCGTCGCGCCTCCGTCCCGCCGCCGGCGCAGCGCGGGCCGCCGCGTCCGAAATCCCACGGCGCCCGCCCCGCCCCTGCGACCGCAGCCGCCCGGCCGGGATCGCCGTGGTGCCGAAGACATCGAACATCGGGTCGGAGGTCATCGCCGCGCGCGCCCCCTCTTGCCCCTCGATCTACGGCGCCCGGCGCTTGGCCAGAAAGCGCCCCAGCTCCGGATCGGCGCGGTCGAAGGGGACCGCGTCCTCTCGGAACCAGCGGATGGCTCTGAACTCGCCGCGGTCGAACGCCAGGGCGCGGCGGCGATCGACGCTCAGCTCGTACCAAAGCGAGACGTCGACATGGCCCGCCGTGGCCCCGACGGTCTCTGTCGCGGTGATGAAGAGGGGGCCGGGGCGCACGAAGCGGGCGGCGACGCCCAGCTCCTCCATCGCCTCGCGCGCCACCGTGTCCCTGGGATGCTCGCCCGGCTCCACATGGCCGCCCGTGGGCAGCCAAAGGCCGGCAAGGATGTGATCGACGAGCAGAACGTGATCGCCGTCGGTCGCGAGGAAGTAGCAGACGAGATGTCGGGGCGGCGTCGCGGGCCTGGCGAGGCGGCAAAGCTCCACGCCGGAGGCGACCCAGGCGAGGGCGGCGTCGCGGACCGCCGTTTCCTGCGCATCGAAGGGCGCGATGCCGGCGATCTCGGCGTGGATGGCGGCGCGGAGCGTCATGCCGACGGGAGGGGGGGCGAGGGCGGCGGCGCCGCCGCTCAGCCCCCGGCGGCCTGCTGCAGACGGGCGCTTTGCGCAGGCGGGATGACCGGCGCGGCCAGACGCTCCGCCTCCGTGGCGCCGGCGGCGGCGTCGACGCTCAGACGTTCGGCGATGCGGCGGCCCTCCTCCGGATCCGGGCCCGCCTCGCCGGCATCGGGCGCCGGGCCGTCCACCAGACGCGGCCATTCGGCGCCCTGGGGCGTCGGCGTGCGGGGCAGCTCCAGGATCTCCACCGGCGCGCGCACCGCGGCGCAGCCGGCCAGCGCGCCGACCATCGCAACAGCCGCGGCCAAGGCGCCGCATTGTCGCCGCCGCCTCGGCCGGATTAACCACCTCTTCGACGCGGGTCGGGGTTTCATGCGCCGCTCCATTCAGGGCATCCTCGGCGACGACGCTACGCCGCCCGCGCCATGTGCGCCAGCGCGCGCCCCATGCCAAGCCGGCCCGCAAGACGGCCGCGACGGACCTCGGAGGACGACCCCAGATGAGCGACCAGGACCTCTCCGCCCAATCGCAGGCCGCCGCGACCGGCGCCGCCGAGTTCGCCGGCAACATGGCGCAGGTCCTGCAGAAGTCGCAGGAGATCTGGATGAAGCTGATGGAGGCGCAGCTCAAGGACGAGCATCCCCTCCACGCCGATCCGCTCAACACCCTGCCCGCCTTCGCCGAGCTGCAGCAGGCCATGATGTCCTCGCCCCAGGAGATCGCCGAAAAGACCCTGGCGCTGTGGTCCCGGCAGGCGGAGCTGTGGCGCCGCTCCACCGCCGCCATGCTGGGGGCCGAAGCGCCGGAGCCGGTGACCGCGCCGGCCCGCGGCGACAAGCGCTTCAAGCATGACGAGTGGTCGCAGAACCGGGTGTTCGACTATATCAAGCAGTCGTATCTGCTGACCTCCAACTACCTGCAGGACATCGCCGAAACCGGCGAGATGGACGACCGCGACCGCAAGAAGGTGCGGTTCTACACCCGCCAGTTCATCGAGGCGATGAGCCCCTCCAACTTCGCCGCCATGAACCCCGAGGTGCTGGAGACCACGCTGAGCCAGAAGGGCGAGAACCTGGTGCGCGGCCTCGAAATGATGGCCGAGGATCTGGAGCGCGGCGACGGCAAGCTGCTGATCCGCCAGACCGACCTCGACAGGTTCGAGGTGGGCCGCGACATGGCCACGACGCCGGGCAAGGTCGTGTTCGAGAACAACGTGATGCAGCTGATCCAGTACGCGCCCGCCACGGACGAGGTGCACGAGATCCCGCTGCTGTTCATCCCGCCCTGGATCAACAAGTACTACATCCTCGACCTGAACGCCGAGAAGAGCCTGGTCAAATGGCTGACCGAGCAGGGCTTCACCGTCTTCATCATCTCCTGGGTCAACCCGTCGGAGGCGCAGAAGGACGAGACCTGGGAGAGCTATCTGCTGACGGGCGCCAGCCAGGCGATCGACAAGGTGCTGGAGGAGACGGGGCAGAAGACGGTCAACCTCGCCGCCTACTGCATCGGCGGCACGCTGACGGCGACGATGCTGTCGATGATGGCGCAGCAGAAGGACCGGCGCGCGAACTCCGTCACCTTCTTCACCGCGCTGGTGGATTTCGAGGATGCCGGCGATCTGCAGGTGTTCGTGGATGAAGAGACACTGAAGATCGTCGACGAGCAGATGGAGAAGGGCTACCTGCCGGCCACGGCCATGGCGAACGCCTTCAACATGCTGCGTGCGTCGGACCTGATCTGGAACTATGTGGTCAACAATTACTATCTGGGCAAGGAGCCGTTCCCGTTCGACCTGCTCTACTGGAACTCGGATTCGACGGCGATGCCGGCGAAGGTGCACCATTACTATCTGGAGCGCTTCTACAACGAGAACCGTTTCGCGGCGGGCGAGCTGCGGCTGATGAACTGCATGGTGGCGCCGACGGACATCTCGGTCCCGGTCTACCACATCGCGACGAAGGAAGATCACATCGCCCCCGCCGCCGCCGTCTATCGCGGGGCGCGGCTGATGTCCGGGGCGCCGGAGATGCGCTTCGTGCTGGCGGGTTCGGGCCACATCGCCGGCGTGGTGAACCCGCCCTCGATGGGCAAGTACCAGCACTGGATCAACGAGGACCTGTCGCCGGAGGGCCTGCCGGACTGGCTGGAGCAGGCCGACGAGCGCCCCGGCTCCTGGTGGCCCGACTGGTCGGCCTGGCTTGCGGCGCGCTCCGGCGGGATGATTGACGCTCGGGAGCCGGGGGTTGTGTTGGGGGCGCTGGAGGACGCGCCGGGGAGTTTTGTGAAGCGGCGGTTTGATGAATGAGATGTTTGCTAGTCCATTTGAGAAACTTTTGACCAGATTGGATCTTCGCTATCTGACAACGAAGAAAGGACCTTTTGCATTCTGTTTGTGTGCGCCCGGTTGGGAACGAAGACCTGCCCGGTACGACCTAGCACCATTTGAAGCAGCCCTTCAGCCACCATTAGCTCTGCTATCTCGTCGATTAGTGCCCGATTTATGTTTTTGCCGAGGCCCCGATATAGTGCTTCCTGTTGGCGAGCTGCCCCTGGCTGAAAAAAAGTCTTCTTTATGATTGAAACAAGGTACTTGTGGTGAATTGGAAGACTCATTTGTCGGATTTTTGCAACGTCTCGCGCCGAATCAAATTCTAATGCTTGGCAGGTTGAGAGACTTGGTGGCAACGCATCCATGCTCGTTGCTCCTATTACCTTTGAAACTATACAATTTTCATCGAAAGAAATACTAGATTTTTGGGATACTGGTACTGTCAACTCATTTAGAATGCAATTCGAGAAGGCCACGCCTCGAACTTGGCTTTTTCTAAGATCAAGAAGATCTAGATGAGTATCTGCTATATCCAAACCATTGAAATCCCACGGGCGACCTGAAGCACAACAAGATGAAACCAAATCTGCAA
>JBCBYE010000290.1:0-5923 GCA_039816075.1 Pseudomonadota bacterium
CTACGACCTGCTGACCCGCTTCGCCTCCGTCGGCGCGACGCTGTCGCTGGGCGCGGGCATCGTCTACGGCGAGGCGGACGTGGACGTGACCGCCGCCGTGGGGCAGGGCGCGCATCTGGGGCAGGACGCCTCGGGCGCCGGCATCGGCGATCTCGCCGTCGCCGCGACCCGCGTCGTCGACATCGGGCCCAAGGGCGAGCTCGACGAGAACGGCCAGCAGCGCAAGATGGTCGCCGGCATCTCCGCCGGCTTCGGCGCGGTCAACGCCGGCTTCGGCTTCGTGGGGGTCACGGGCGACGTGCTCGCCGCCATCGCGGCCGACGCCGTGGTGGACGCCTCGGGCGACATCGACGTGACCGCGGACAGCGACGCCACGCTTGTGGTCAGCCTCGAGGGCCTGTCGATCGGCGCCCTGGCCTTCGGCCTGATCCTGGGCGACGCCTCGCTCGCCGGCACGGTGCGCGCCACCATCGGCGCCCGCGCGCAGGTCGCCGGACGCACGGTGGACGTGCGCGCGCAGAACGTCATGACCTCCACCATCACCGGCACGCCGACGAATATCGGCCTGCTGACCGGCGCGGGCGTGGGCGTCACCTCCTCGGTCGGCGCCCTGGTCTCGGCCAGCGTCGGAACCAACGCCAAGGTCGAAACCTCCGGCGTCGGAGAGGCCATCCGCGTCACGGCCGACTCCAGCGTCAACGCCTTCGCCGGGGCCTCCTCCGTCTCCATCGGCCTGCTGTCCGTGGGGGTGAACAAGCCCGACGCGACGGTGCTGCACGGCGTCGACGCCACCATCGGCGCCGGGGCGGAGCTGATCGCGAATTTCGGCGACATCCGCATCGCCGCCGACGTGGACACCAACGTGGTCACCGCCACCCAGGGCGTCGGCGTCGCGGGCATCGACATCTCCATCGGCGAAACCGAGGCGAGCGTCAGCCAGTCGGCCCAGGTCATCATCCTCGACGGCGCCGCGATCGACGCCCAGGGCGATCTGACGGCCGCCTCCCGCTCCACCTCCTCCGTGCAGGCCGAGGCGTTGACCGACGGCACCGCCTTCGGCTCCGCCGCCAAGGCGGAGGCGGAAATCGACTTCGCCGAAACCGTGGCGACCAGCATCGCCGCAGGCGCGGCGCTGCGCGGCGCGAACACCACCGTCAGCGCCCGGTCCGCCGTCATCAGCACTCGGGCCAACGCCTTCAGCGACACCGACGCCGCGCTCGCCGGCACGCGCACCCAGGCCGACATCGCCGTCAGCTCGGACGTGGACGTGACCGTGGCCGACGGCGCCACGGTGACCGGCGAAACCTCGCTCGATCTGACCGCGGGGCACGAGGTCGTCGCGGCCCTCGCCACGGCCGAGGTGAACCTGCTCGCCTTCATCTCCATCGCGACGGAGGCCGAGGCCCTGACCTCGGTCAACGCCTTCGCCGACGTCGCCGTGGCGCAGGGCGCGGTGCTGCGCACGCAGGACCTCGACGTGGACGTGGTCGTGCCCCTGGTTCCGCTCATCCTCGCGTCGGGCCAGACCACCGGCTTCGCGCTGATCGACCTGTCGAGCGACGAGTCCACCGCCATCGCCAACTTCTTCCGCACCGCGACCCTCGACGGCAAGGTGGTGATCCTGCGCGGGCAGAGCCCGGCGATCCGCATCTCCGAGACGGGCGATTTTTCGGCCAGCATCGGCGTGGATCTGACGCGCGTGGGCGATACCGTCGTCGCCGGCGACATCGCCCCCGACGCGCCGGGCGCCGGCAGCGTGACCGTCACCGTCGGCGCCTCGCTCTACGACCCCGTCACCTCCGGCGAGAACCTGCTGATCATCAGCAACGCCATCGTCGCCGGCTCGCTGGAGGTGGAGGTCGCGCGCGTCCTCGACGGCGTCACCATCCTCAACGAGTCCGATCTCGACCTGCAGCTGGGACGGATCGAAACCGCCGGCGCCGCGCCCAACGCCACGTCCGCCGCGGTCGTGGTGGACGCCGCCATCGACGCGCTCTCCACCTCCTTCTCCACCAATGTCGGGAAGACCTTCGTCGACATTCTTTCCACCGGCGCCGGCGATCTGATCCTGACCGGGCCGATCTCCGTGGCCGACGGAAACGCGGACTCCTCCATCACCGTGCAGGTGGACGACGGCGACGTGATCGACGCCAACGCCTCGGCCGCGCCCACCCTTGCCGGGCCCGGGATCGCGCTCTCGGCCCTCGCCATCGGCGCAGCCGGCGCGCCCCTGCGCGTGTCCGGCACGCGCCTGACGGCCGAGGCGCAGACCGGTCTCGACATCGCCTCCTCGGGCGAGCTGGCGGTGGAGCGCGCCGCCGTCGCCGCCGCGGCCGGCACGGCCCGGCTCTCGGCCCAGGCGGACCTGCGCGCCGCCCCGCAACGCGCCGATCCCGGCCTCCCCGTCGTTTCCGCCGACACGGTGGAGCTGGTCTCCCTCGCCGGCGACATCGGCGACGTCGCCGAGGCCCTGCAGATCGAAGCCGACAGGCTGATCGTCGCCGCCCGCGGCGACATCGGCCTGGCCGACATGTCGGGCGGCCTTCAGATCGTCACGCTCGACAGCGCCCTCGGCGACGTCGCGCTGCGCGCCGATCGCGGCGCCGACGACGCGCCCGCCGGCATCACGATGCAGAACGGCGCCTCCGCCAGCGCGCTGGGCGGCGCGCTCACGCTCCGCGCCGCCGACGATCTGACCCTCGAGGCCGGCGCCGTCCTGCGCGCCTCCGGCGCCGCGACGCTCGCCGTGGGGCTCGCGGCCGACAATCAGCCCGATGCGCTGACCGTGCTCGGCGACGCCTCCGCCGCCGGCGGTCTGACGCTGCTGGGCGGCGACGACGCGGACGTCATCCAGCTCGCCGCCTCGCAGGGCGACGTGCGGATCGAGGGCGGCGGCGGCGACGACGACATCCGCCTGGGCGCCGGCGGCAGCCTGCGCGGCCTGACCGGCGACGTCACGATCCTCGGCGTCGACGGCCGGGACGATCTGACCCTCGACGCCACGGCCGAAACGGCCGCGCTCTCCACAACGGTCTCCGCCGATGGGGCCTTCACCACCCTCTCCGGCGCGGGCATGGCCGGCGAGGTCCGCTTCCGCGACCTCTCCTCCGTCGACCTGATCCTGGGCGCGGGCGACGACGAGATCGTCGTCGACGCCCTCTCCGCCGAAGAAACCGTGCGGATCGACGGCGGCGTCGGCGCCGACCGGGCGCGCATCGGCGGCGCCGCGGGCCTCGACGACATCGACGGCGACCTGGTCCTGATCGGCGCGGCCGGCGACGGCGACGCGCTCTTGCTCTCCGACGCGCCCGAGACGCAGGCCGAAACCGGCGCCCTCGCCGCCCAGAACAGCGCCGTCGCGCTGACCGGCTTCGGCATGGGCGCCGACGCCTCGGTGCAGTTCGACGGCTTCGACGAAACCCGCATCGCGTTCGGCGTCGGCAAGGCCACGCTCGACGTGTCCGACTGGACCGACGACACGCAGATCGCCTTCGGCGGCGACTCCGACGTCACCCTCCGCGCCACCCTCGCCGGCGACGGCCGCAGCCTGGAGCTGCTGGGCGGCGCCGGGGCGGGCGCCCTTCTGGTCGCGCCCAGCGCCGCCGCGCAGCTCACGCTGGACCGCGACGGGGACCTGGGCGTGCTCTCCCGCGCCGGCGGCGATTCCGTGCGCTTCGACGGCTTCGCCGACGTCGCCTTCGCGCTCAGCGACGAGGCGGACGACCTGACCATCCTCGACACGCCCGCGGGCGCGCTCGACATCGACATGGGCGGCGGCGACGACGCGGTGCGGATCCTGGGCGGCGCCGCGGACATCACGCTGGACCTGGGCCTGGGGCGGGACTCCGTCGTCGCCTTGGGCGGCGCCGGCGATCTGACCGTGCTGGGCGACGCCGCCGACGGCGGACCGGACGCGCTGATCGTCGATCTCTCGGCACAGCAGGCGAACCTGACCGGCAGCCTCCTGGGCGGCTTCGACGGCGACGGCAACGGCGGGCGGATCGCACTGCGCAGCGGCGGCGCCCCCGCCCTCGGCGTCATCGACTTCACGGACGTGGAAAGCGTGACCCTCGGGCTCGGCGACGGCAACGACGCCCTCGACGTCGACGCGCGCTTCGTCGCGACGGGCGAAACGGTCCGCGCCGGCGACGCCTTCGACGACACCGACGTGACCGTTCTGGGCGGCGGCGGCGTCGACGCCTTCAACGCCGTCTCCATCAGCGCCGCGCCCGGCGCCGCCACGGCCTTCGTCGGCCAGTCGGGCTTCGACACGCTCGCCGTGGACATCGCGGGCGATCCGACCCTCGCGGACTTCACCGGCCTCACGCTCGATCTCGAACGCCTCGTCGTCGACAATCAGGGCTTCGACGGCGGCGTCGCCTGGGTGCAGACGGACGGCGAGGTCATCGCCGCCAACGGCGTCGCCGTGCTCTCGGCCGCCGGGGCCGAGGCGACGCAGATCCTCGCCGGGGGCGGCGCCGACACGCTGCAGATCCTCTCCACCGTCGGCTCCGACGTGGACGTGACGCAGTCCGGCAACGCCGTCTCGCTGCGCTCCGGCCTCGACGTCGCGGCGTTCTCGCGCGAGGCGTCGTATGAAAGCGGCGAGGGCGTGGTGGACTTCAGCGGCCTCGGCGGCGGCCCCGCCTATGTCGAAGACGGGCTGACCTTCAAGGTCGTGGACGACGGTCTGGCGCGCGACGCCTCCATCCTGCAGGCCGCGGGCCAGGCCATCGCCAGCGACGTCTCCATCAGCCGGGCCGCCGCGCCCGACGCCGATCAGGTGCTGGTGATGCAGGCGGCGGACGGCTCCGCCTTCACGCTCTACGATCTGGACCTCTACGGCGCGGCGGACGCGACGCTGACGCTGATCTCCATCACCGGTCGGGTGCAGACCGTCCAGCTGGCCGATGCCGACGCCGCGTTGTCGGCCTCGCTGCTGAGAGGCGTGGTCATCGATGCGGACGGCGCCGCGATCGACAACATCCGCGCCGGCCTGATCGCCGGCACCGCCCAGCCGGCGACGGAGTTCGCCGCCCCCGACGTTCTGACCCTCGGCGGCTCCGGCAGCATCGTCTTCGACACCACCACCGGCATCGTCGGCTCCATCGGCGACGTCACCGCGAACGGTCAGATCCTGCCCACCGGCCAGTCGATCGGCGCGTTCTTCGATCAGGTCATTCCGCCCACCGGCGGGGCCGGCGCCCAGACCGGCGTGACGCGCTTCATCGTCGAGGGCGATCTGGTCCTCACCGGCGACATCGACATCCGCGGCATAGGGGACTTCGCGCTGTCGATCGAGGCGACCAACGACGTGCGCGTCCTCGGCTCGGACGTGGTCTTCGACGTGGCCGGCCAAGGCCGCACCGCCGGCGCCGGCGGCGGCGACGGCGGCCTCGGGGGGCAGCCCGGCGGCGTCGTTCAAAACGGCGCCTCGTCGGTGGGCGAGGGCGGCGCCGGCGGCTCGGGCGGGGCCCGCGGTCAGGAAGACGGCGGCTTCGGCCTGGCCGGCGGCGTCGGACTGCCGGGGTCTTCGGGCTCGTCCGGCAAGGCTGGTTCGGCGGGCGCGGCCGGGCAGGACGGGATTCTCGGCACGGCCGAGTCAGGCGGCGACGCCGGCGGGGCGACCGGCGCGAGCAGCAACGGCGGCGCCGGCGGCGGAGCGGCGACCCCCGGCTCGTTCGGCATTCCGGGAGAGGGCGCATCGTCCTCCGGCGAGGGCAAGCCCGGGCAGACCGGCCTTTCCGGCTCGGGCGGCATGAACGGGTCCAACGGCAGCATCGGACGCGGGGGCGCAGACGGTCGCGAGGGCGCCAACGCCTTCGACCCTCAGTCCGCGCAGCTTTCGGGCGGCGGCGGCGGCGGCGGCGCCGACGCCCACCAGCCAGGCGTCCGCTCAGCTTCCGTCGGCGGCGGAGGCGGC
>JBCBYE010000816.1:0-1796 GCA_039816075.1 Pseudomonadota bacterium
CCTTGGTCTGCGCTGGCGGGAGGGCGGGCGCAGGCTCGCCCCGGACTTGATCCGGGGCCGCCTTGGAGGGGGGAGGCGAAGCGGGCGCGCCCCGCCCTGGTCCCTACGCCGCCCTCGGCGCGGGGCCTCTCACCGCCTTGCCGTCCACGAAATGGATGCCGCATTCGTCCTTGGCATCGCCCCGCCAACGACCCGCGCGCGCATCCTCGCCGGCGCCGGCGCGGCTGGTGCAGGGGGCGCAGCCGAGGCTCGGATACCCCTCGGCCACAAGCGGATGCGCCGGCAGGCCGTGGCGCTCCATGTGCCAGCGGATCTCCGCCGCGCTCCATCCGGCCAGAGGGTTCAGCTTCACCCGGTCGCCCTCCGCCTCGAACAGCTCCAGCGCCGCGCGGCGACCGCCCTGGAACCGTTTGCGCCCGGTGATCCACGCATCGAACGGCGCCAGCGCGCGCGCCAAGGGCCGCACCTTGCGCAGAGTGCAGCAGGCGTCCGTGTCCGAACGGTGCAGCGCGCCCTCCGGATCCTCCGCCGTCGCCTCCGCCGCCTCCGGCCGGATCAGCCGCACGTCGGTCAGCCCCAGGCGCGCCGCAAGATCCCGCTGATAGGCCAGCGTCTGGGGAAACAGCATCCCGGTTTCCAGAAACAGCACCGGCGTCGTCGGATCGGTCTGCGCCACCAGGTGCAGCAGCGCCGCGCTCTCCGCCCCGAAGGAGGACACCAGCGCGATGCGGCCTCGGAACTCCCGCCGGATCGCATCCTCCAGCACCTCCCGGGCCGAGGCGCCGGCGTGCAGGCGGTTCAGGCACTCGGCCCGCGCCGCCGGGTCGGCGGCGGCCGCGCCGCAGCGTTCAAGTCCGCTCATCGCATCGTCTCCCGCATCCGGGGAAGGACGGCGCCCGCCGGCGCGGCGGACGCCAGACGCGTCGCGCGCGGCCTCAGGCCGCGCGGCGGGCGGCGCGGCGCGCCTCCAGGATCGAGCGCTGCCCGTAGCCGGACTGGTAGCCGGCCGACACGGCCTCTTTCGCCGCCTGCCACTGGCTCGGGTCCTGGCGCGCGGCCAGCGCATCCGGCGTCTCGACCGTGTCGAAGCCCACCGCCAGCAGCGCGCCGAACTGATCGGCGATCACCGGCCCCGCCGCGCGCAGCTCGCCGGCGAAGCCCATGGCCCGCAGCCGCCGGGCGATCGAAAACCCACGTCCATCCGCGAAGCTTGCGAACTCGATCGACACCAGGTCCAGCGCGTCCAGCAGGCCGTCGAGGCTCCGCACGTCCACCGCCGCCCCCAGATGCACGCCGAGGGCCTTCACGCCGTCCGGCGCGCCCTCTTCCACCAGCCGGTCCAGCGGCAGGATCACGCGCGCCCCGGCGGGCACGGACTGACCCGCGGCCACGCGGGTCCAGGCATCGGGCTTCACGCCCGTCGCATCACGCAGCGTCGGCATAGATCGCCTCCTTGAACGGCGCCATCCCAAGACGGCGGTAGGCTTGCAGAAAGGTTTCGCCCGGCAGGCGCAGGCCGAGATAGCGGTCGACCAGCGCCTCGATCACGCCCGGCACCTCCTCGTAGGAAAAGCCGGGTCCGGTCCGCTCGCCCAAGCTCGCATCGTCCGAGGCGGAGCCGCCGAGCGTGATCTGGTAGCTTTCGACCCCCGCCTTATCGAGGCCGAGGATCCCGATATGGCCCACGTGGTGGTGCCCGCAGGCGTTGATGCAGCCCGAGATCTTCAGCTTCAGCTCGCCAATCTCATGCTCCAGCTTCAACTCATCAAACCGCTCGGCAATCTTCTGCGCCACAG
>JBCBYE010000328.1:0-5409 GCA_039816075.1 Pseudomonadota bacterium
GTCCGCCGACCAGAAGGCGGGGATCGCCGGTTGCTCGGCGTATCCCGCGCCGAGGTAGAGCGCGCGGGCCGGGGCGAAGCCCTCGCCGTCGGCGGTGTCGATGACCAAAACGCGGGCGCCCAGGCCGGCCAGCGCCGCCTCGACCTCGGCCAGCAGCGCGAGCGCCGCGCCTTGGCGGCGCGCGGACGATCGCACGCCGAGGGCGCGCAGGTTCCAGGCGGTGTCGGTCATCGCCTCCAGCGCCGCGAAGGCGAAGCCCAGGAGGGCGCCGTCCTGCCTTGCCGCTCGCCACTGCGCGTCGGGCGAGGCCAGGAGATCCGGCAGCATTTCGGGCGGAAACAGCCCGGTCTCCTCGACGATGGCGGCCAGCGCGGCGATGTCCCGCGAGGTCGCGGGCGTGATGTCGAACGTCATGATGCAGGGGTCCGGGACAGGGGGCCGAGGCCTCGCGGAGCGGCGGGGCGTGCGGCCGAACGGGTGGGACGGGCGTTTGCGGCGGTCGGCCGACGGCAGGGCCTCGCGCAGGGCCCCTGCGTCGACGCGCGCCGCAGGCGGCGTTTCGATGGCATCAGAGCGGATCCTTGGAGAAAGGCATGGGAATGCCGGCGTCCGGCGCGGCGCTCGGACGCGGCTCAGGCTGTTGCGAAGCCCTTGAGGGGCCTCAGCGGCATCCCGCGGTCGTGAACATCAACGCTCCATCCGCCCGGACCGACGCCGGGCCCGCGAACCGTGCGCCTGACGGGTCGGATCCGCAAGCCTCGCGCCGCGCCGCGTCACTCCGGATCGAGAAGACCCATCGTGTGGAAGCTCGCGAACTGCTCCTTTCCCACGATCACGTGGTCGTGGAGCGTCACGCCGACGGCGGTGCAGGCCGCCTCGATCCGGCGGGTCATGTCGATGTCGGCGCGTGAGGGCGTGGGGTCGCCCGAAGGGTGGTTGTGCACCAGGACCAGGGCGGAGGCGCCGAGCTCCAGCGCGCGCTTGACCACCTCGCGCGGATAGACGGGCACGTGATCGACGGTGCCGCGCTGCTGCGCCTCGTCGGCGATCAGGATGTTCTTGCGGTCGAGAAAGAGGATGCGGAACTGCTCCGTCGCCTCATGCGCAAGGCGGGTGCGGCAGTACTCCACCAGTTCGTCCCAGCTTTGGATCGCGTCGCGCCGCAGGACGCGCGCCTGGGCGAGGCGGTGCGCGGCGGCCTCCACGATCTTCAGCTCCTGCACCACGGCGTCGCCGACGCCCTGCACCTCCGCCAGGCGCGGCGGCGGGGCGGAAATGACGTGGTTGAAGTCGCCGAAGGTCTTGATGAGCCGCTTGGCGAGCGGCTTGACGTCGGCGCGCGGAATGGCGCGGAACAGCACCAGCTCGAGCAGCTCGTAATCGGCCAGGGCCGCCTCCCCGGCCCGCATGAAACGGTCGCGCAGACGGGCGCGGTGGCCCGCCCGGTCGGCGACCGGCGCGGGGCCGGTCTTGGTCGTCTTCGTTCGGGACGGGACGGCGCCGCATCCGCGTTCAACGTCAAGTCCCGCGCCTTCAGGCGTCGGAACGAGACCCGGCAGATGCGGCGCCTCGCTCAGGCCGTCAGGCATGTCGGCGCTTCTGGCCATCTGCAGCTCCGTCATTCGAACGGTTTGGGAAATGTGACCGACTCGGGTTAACGAAGTCTTTTCGGCGATCATGCCGCAGCGTCGCCATCGCCAATCGACTGTACCAAAATGGGACAGTTGCGACCCGACCCCGACGCCTTGTCCGGAGACCGACCGCCACGATGCTGCATTTCGGGACAAGTCGGACCAGACCGGTCTCGCTCTGCCTGGTGACGGCGCCGCCCGATCCGCGTGCGATCGGGCGTGCGGCGACGCTGGCCTTCATGCAAGGGCGCGTGCGTCCGCGGCGGAACCGCGTCATCCTGTTCGCGCCGGACGTGGCGCTGGCGGACATGCCCGTCTCCACCGTCTTCGAGGTGCAGCGCAAGCTGGCCTGGCTGCAGGAGGCGGCGGGCGTCTACCGGCAGATGACGTCGATGCTGGTATCCGAGGATCCGGGGCTGGACGTGGTGGCGGAAACGTTCCGCGCGGCCTGGCAGGCGACGCGCGTGTCGATCCCGCCCCGGATCCTGACGAGCGCAACGCTGGCCGAGGCCGCCGAGATCATCGCGTTGCCGTCGCTGGAGGCGGACTTCGCGCCGCTGCTGGCCGAGGCGCGCGCCGAGCGCCGGCGCCTCAGCGTTGCCAAGTCGGGTGAAAGCGGCCGGCCGGAGAGAGAGTGAAGATCTCGCACCCGTCCTCCGTCACGCCGATGGAGTGCTCGAACTGAGCCGAAAGCGACTTGTCCCGGGTCACCGCGGTCCAACCGTCGGCAAGCGTCTTGGTCTCCGCCCGGCCCAGGTTCACCATGGGCTCGATGGTGAAGAACATGCCCGGACGCAGCTCCGCCCCCGCGCCGCGGCGACCGAAATGCAGGACGTTGGGCGGCTCGTGAAACCCGCGGCCGAGGCCATGGCCGCAGAAATCGCGCACGACGGAGCAACGCTCCGCCTCCACATAGGTCTGGATGGCCGCGCCGATGTCGCCGTAGGTGGCGCCGGGCCGCACCTCGGCGATGCCGCGCATCAGCGCCTCATGCGTCACGTCGATCAGGCGTTCGGACCGTCGCGCAGGCCGGCCGGCCACGTACATGCGCGACGTGTCGCCGTACCAGCCGTCGAGAATCACCGTCACGTCGATGTTCAGGACGTCGCCGTCCTTCAGCCGCTTGGGCCCCGGAATGCCGTGGCAGACCACGTGATTGATCGAGATGCACGAGGATTTGGTGTAGCCGCGATAGCCCAGCGTCGCCGGCACGGCGCCGTGGCGGCGCATGTCGGCGTCGATGAGGTCGTCGAGCTCTTCGGTCGCCACGCCGGGGCGCACATGCTCGCCGATGCGGTCGAGGATCTCGGCCGCCAGACGCCCGGCGGCGCGCATGCCGTCAAAATCCTCGGCTCGGTAAAGCTTGATGCCTTCGGGCGTGACCTCGGGCGCGGGGCCGTACATCGCGTTCTCCATGACTGCGGAACGCAGTTTAGGGCAAAGCGCGCCGCTTGGCGATGCGCTGCGTCAAGGGACGAGGACCGGCGCCGCCTCGGACAGCGTCACGCCCTCGACGCCGATATGGGTGCGATGGGCGATCATCTCCACCCCCGCTTCGGCGGCGCGGGCGGCCGCGGCGGCATAGGCCGGATCGAGATCGGCCGCGAAGGACAGGCGCGACACGTCGGTGCGCTGCAGCACGTAGAGCATCACCGCCCGGGCGCCCTGGCGGGCCATGATCGACAGCTCCTCCAGGTGCTTGGCGCCGCGCGCGGTGACGCTGTCGGGGAATTCGGCCAGATCGCCCTCTCGGCGCAGATGGACGTTCTTCACCTCCACATAGGCGTCGGGCAGCCCCGGCTCGGTCAGCAGAAAGTCGATGCGGCTGTTGGTTCCGTATTTCCGCTCGGGGCGCACGACGCCGTAGGCGGCGAGGCCAGGGATCGCCCGCGCGCGCAGCGCCTCGCCCGCCACCTTGTTGGGGACCGAGGTGTCGATGCCCGCCATGTGCCCGCCCGGCAGCTCGATCAGCTTCCAGCTGAGCTTCAGCTTGCGCTTGGGGTCGTCGTTGGGTTCGAGCCAGACGGTCGCGCCCGGCTCGCTGACGCCCAGCATCGCGCCGGGATTGGCGCAGTGCGCCGTCGCCTCGGACCCGTCCGAGAGCTTGACGTCGGCGAGGAAGCGCTTGTAGCGGCGGAGGAGGGTTCCGCGGATCAGCGGGGCGGCGAACTGCATGGGCCGGGCCTAGCGGCGGCCGGCGAGGGAGGCAAGGCATGGGCGAGGCGCCGACGAGCGGCATGGTGGTCATCGGGGACGAGATCCTCAGCGGGCGCACCCGCGACGCCAACATGCATCACCTGGCCGGACGGTTGACCGAGGCGGGCGCGCCGCTGTCCGAGGTGCGCGTGGTCGCGGACGAGCACGACCTGATCGTGGAGGCGGTGCAGGCGCTGAGCGCCCGGCACGCCTACGTGTTCACCTCGGGCGGCATCGGGCCGACCCATGACGACATCACCGCCGACGCGGTCGCCGCGGCCTTCGGCGCGGCCATCGACGTGCGTGAGGACGCCCGCGCGATCCTGCTGGCGCGCTACGGCGACGAGAGCCTGCTGACCGAGGCGCGGCTGCGCATGGCGCGCATTCCTCAAGGCGCCAGCCTGATCGAGAACCCGGTCTCCGGCGCGCCGGGGTTCCGGCTGGGCAACGTCTTCGTCATGGCCGGCGTGCCGTCGGTCTTCGAAGCGATGGTGCAGAGCGCCCTGCCGCAGATCGACGGCGGCCCGCCGGTGCTGAGCCATGCCCTGCGCCTGCCCGTCCCCGAGGGCGATCTGGCGGGGCCGCTCAAGGCGGTGGCGGAGACGCATGCGCAGGTGAGCTTCGGCAGCTATCCCTTCTACGCTCCGCCGACCGTGGAGGGGGGACGCGGCGCCTTCGGCGCGACGGTGGTGGCGCGATCCGCGGATCGCGCGGCGTTGTCGGAGGCGGCGGCATCGCTGCGCGTCATGGCGGCGGAGCTGGGGGTCGCCGACATGGCCGAAGAAACGCCGCCGGCGGGCTGAGCCTGCGGTCGCGGCGCGGGGAGGCGCGCGGGGGAGGCCCCGGATCAGGGATCGGATGAGGCGCCGGATCGGGCTTCATGCGCCGCCCGCCCGGGTCGCCTCGGCGCGGGCCGCGTGGCGGGCGGCCCCTGCCGGGGGGCCGCGGGCGGCGCGGCGCTCAGGCGTCCTGGCCGGCGCGCAGAGCCTCCGCCCGGGCGGCCCAGGCCTGCGACCAGGGGGGCAGATCCTCGGCCAGCGCCTCGTACTCGTCGGCGAAATGCTCGGCCATCCAGCGCTCGGCGCCCTTGGGCAGGGGCACGGGCTCGGACCGTTCGGCCTTGCGGTCCTCCACCGGCGCCTGGGCGAACCCCTCGGGGTCGAGGCCGCAGAACCGCGCGATCTCCTGCCGCAGGGCGACGGGATCCTCGATCAGACGGTCGAAGGCGTAGGCGCCGACGCGTTCACGCCCCGCCGCCTTGCGCCAGACGCGCAGCGCCCGTCCTTGGGTGGAGCGTTGGCGCACGCCGTCGATGGCGGCGTAGGCCTGCAGACCTTCCAGGCTCTGCACGACCTCTTCGCGCCCTTGACGCCGCGCCTGCATGCGCGCCGCCGACCAAAGGCGCGCCGCCGGATCGCGCACCAGCATCAGGATCTTGGCCTCCGGCGCCGCCTCGGCCAGCGCAGCCGCCTTGAGATTGGCGAAGCGCGAGTAATTCGGCGACACGTCCATGGACGGCTTGCCGAACATCTCGAAGAGCTTGGCGTAGCGATAGGCGGAGTAGACCCAACCCTCCTCATGA
>JBCBYE010000585.1:0-3044 GCA_039816075.1 Pseudomonadota bacterium
CGCCGCCGGGCGCCGTCTCGCCCCGGACCTGATCCGGGGCCTCCTGGGGCGGCCGTCGGGCGCCGCCCTGCCTTCGAGGGAGCCGCGCGCATGATCCGCGTCGAGAACGTCTGCAAGACCTTCACCCTGCATGTGCAGGGCGCCGCGCAGCTGCCGGTGGTGCAGGGCGCCTCCTTCGAGGTGCGCGCCGGCGAATGCGTGGCGCTGGTCGGCCCCTCCGGCGCCGGCAAATCCACGATCATGCGCATGGTCTACGGCAACTACCTGGCCGAGGCCGGGCGCATCCTGGTGGGGCCGGAGGGCGCCCAGGTGGACGTGGCCGAGGCCGATCCGCGCGCGATCCTGCGCCTGCGGCGCGAGACGCTGGGCTATGTCTCGCAGTTCCTGCGGGTGCTGCCGCGCGTCCCGTGCGAGGAGGTGGTGGCCGAACCCCTGCTGGCCGTCGGCGCGGAGCGCGAGGCGGCCTTCGCCCGGGCGCGGGACCTTCTGGACCGGCTGAACATTCCCGCGCGGCTGCGCCCCCTCTCGCCCATGACCTTCAGCGGCGGGGAGCAGCAGCGCGTGAACATCGCCCGCGGCTTCGCCCACCCGTTCCCGGCGCTGCTGGTGGACGAGCCGACGGCGAGCCTGGATCAGGCGAACCGCGCCGTGGTGCTGGACCTGATCCGCGAGGCCAAGGGCCGCGGCGCGGCGATCCTGGGCATCTTTCACGATGCGGCGGCGCGGGCCGAGGTCTGCGACCGGGAGATCGACGTCGGCGGCTTCGCGGCGCCCGCGCCCGCCGATGCGGCGGCCTGAGGGCGTGGCGCCGGCCCCCTCCCCCCGGCGCCCGCGGCCGCGCGGGGTGCTGCACCTGGTCGTCGGCCCGTCCGGCGTGGGCAAGGACAGCCTGATCGACGCGGCGCGGGACCTGCGGCGCGACATCTTCTTTCCGCGCCGCGTCATCACGCGGCCCGCCGGGGCGGGAGGCGAGGATCATGCGCCCGCCGACGTGCAGGCGTTCGCCCTGCGCGCCGCGCGGGGCGAGTTCATGCTGCACTGGGGCGCCCACGGGCTGAGCTACGGCGTGCCGATCGAGGCGGCCGAGGCGCTGGAGATGGGGCGCCATGTGGTGGTGAACCTGTCGCGCTCGCGCGTGGCCGAGGCGCGGCGGCGGTTCCCGCCGATCCGCGTTCTGGCGGTCACCGCCACGGCCGAGACCCTGGCCGCGCGCCTAGCCGCCCGCGGCCGCGAAAGCGCCGAGGAGATCGCCGGCCGCCTGGCGCGCGCCGATCTTGGGGCCCCCGAAGGACCCGACGTCGTGGAGATTTCCAACGACGGCGCCTTGAAAGACGCGCAGGACCGCTTCCTTTCCGCCCTGACGCCGCCCCAGGGGCGGTGGAAGACGATGCCCCCCGCCCCGGTTCGGAGCCCCGCATGACCCTCGCCGCCCGCCCGTCCGACCTCTCGCCCGCCGCCGCCGCCCCCGCGGACGTTCTGTTCAAGAACGCGCGCGTCGTGCTGGAGGACGAGGTGATCGAAGGCGCCCTGCGCGTGCAGGGCGGCGTCATCGCCGAGGTCGCGCCGGGCGCGACGTCGGCGCCGGGCGTCGATTGCGAAGGCGATCTGCTGATCCCGGGGCTGATCGAGCTGCATACCGACAATCTGGAGCGGCACATGCAGCCGCGCCCCGGCGTCAAATGGCCCGCCGACGCCGCGGTGGTGGCCCATGACGCGGAGCTGGCCTCCGTCGGCATCGCCACGGTGTTCGACGCGATCCGCGTCGGCTCGGTCATGAGCTATGCCAAGTCGAATTACGGCGCCTATGCGCGCGGCGCGGCGGACGAGATCCTTGCGCTCAAGCGCGCCGGCGCCCTGCGCATCGGGCATTTCATCCATCTGCGGGCCGAGATCTGCTCGGAAACGCTGCTGGAGGAGATGGACGCGTTCGGGACCGAGGACGAGGTGCGCATCGTCAGCCTGATGGATCACACGCCCGGCTTTCGGCAGTTCCGCGACGTGAGCAAGCTGCGCCAGTACCACGAGGGCAAGTACGGCTCCCACGATCTGAACTTCGAGGATTACATCGCCTTTCTGACGGAGCTGAAGGCGCGCGTGGGCGAGGCGCACGAGGCCGGCGCCGTGGCGCGGGCCGAGGCGATGGGCGCGGTCCTGGCCTCGCACGACGACACGGAGACGGCGCATGTGGACGCGTCGGCCCGACATGGCGCGCGCCTGGCGGAGTTCCCGACCACGCGCGAGGCGGCGGAGGCCTGCCGGCGCGAGGGCATCGCGGTGATGATGGGCGCGCCGAACCTGCTGCGCGGCGGCTCGCACAGCGGCAACGTGGCGGCGCAGGAGCTGGCGGAGGCGGGTCTGCTGGACATTCTGAGCAGCGATTACGCGCCGTCGAGCCTGCTGATGGGCGCGGTGAAGCTGGGGCGGGAGAGCGGCGACATGGCCGCCGGCCTGCGCACGGTGACCGCGGCGCCGGCGGCGGCGGCGGGGCTGCAGGATCGCGGCGCGATCCGCCCCGGCCTGCGCGCCGATCTGGCGCGGGTGAACGACGCCCATGCGGCGCCTGCCACGCGCGGCCTGTGGGTGGGCGGCCGCCAGGTCTGAGGCGGTCTCCCGACCATGGCGGCGGCGGTGTCGACGATCCTCGACACCCGGCGCCTCGTCCTGCGCCGCTGGCGCCTTGAGGACCTTTCGGCGGCGCGGGCGCGGCTCGGCGATCCGGAGGCGATGCGGTTTTCCGACCGCGGTCCGCTCGATGCGGCGGGCCTCGCGGCCTGGTTGGTGGAGGCGACGGCGGAGGCGCCGACGCCTCTGCGCGTCTGGGCCGTCGTTCCGCCCGGGGCCGCGGGGCCGGCCGGCTATCCGTCGTTGCGCGAAGGGCCGCGGGTCGGGCCGGGGCGGGTGGTGCTCGGCCTGCGGCTCATGCCCGGCCTTTGGGGCAAGGGCTTCGCGGCGGCGGCGGCCCGCGCGGCGCTGTCGCGCCTGCCGGAGGCGCGGCCGGAGGCGCGGCCGGAAGTACTTCCGGCCGCGCCTCCGGCCGCGCCTCC
>JBCBYE010000220.1:0-6758 GCA_039816075.1 Pseudomonadota bacterium
CGGTGCGACGCAGGCGGTTCAGGATCGTGGGCAGGCGCGGCAGCACCTCCGTCAGGCCCATCACGGCGAGGTCGGAGGCGGGAAAGAGCGGGCGCAGCCCCGCCGCCTCCATCTGCTCGCCGCCGACGCCGTGCAGCTGCAGCGGCGTGCGGGCGCGCAGCGCCTCGATCAGCGGCGCGCCGAGCCGGTCGCCGGAGGCTTCGCCGGCGATGACGAAAAGCTTGAGCGGACGGGTCACCGGGCGCCTCCCCGCGACGCGCGGGCGGCGCGGGCGGCGAAGGCGCGGGGCCGGATCGCTTGCGGACCTGCGGAGCGAGGCGCCGGCGGGCCCCCGGCCCGCCCGGGTCCGAGGGGGCTCGACGCCCCCGAGGGGCGGGCTCCGGACGAGGTCACGGCGCGTCCTCCTCCGGCCCGCGCGGGCGGCCCCACAAGAAGAGCCCGGTCTCGTCCGCCGCCGCCGCCGTCTCCTCCGGCCCCAGGATCAGCACGCCGCCGGCCTGCACGCAGACGCCGGCAAGCCCCGCCTCGGCCGCGGCGCGCAGGGTCCGCGGGCCGATGGCCGGCAGGTCCAGCCGCCAGTCCTGCCCCGGCTTGGGCGCCTTGTGCAGCGCGCCGGCGCCGCCGGCGCCGCCGCGCGCGGCAAGAACGGCCAGCATGGCGTCGGTGCCTTCGGCGCCCTCGCGCGCCAAGACGGCGCCGCGCGCGGCGACGGCGGCCTGGCCGAGATCCGCGCGCCCCAGATCGGCGGCCGCGCGCGCGGCGAGCGCGGCGTCCGCCGCCTCCGCCTCCGTCGGGCGACGGGCGGAGAGCACGCCTTCGGCCGCCAGCAGACCCGATAGCTGCGCCTGGGCCGAGACGATGGCGAAGCCCTCGGCCTCCAGGATCGCGGCGAAGCCCCGCAGCATGGCGTCGTCGCGCTTGAGCAGCAGCGGCGGCACGCGGGCGATCAGGCCCCAGGCCGTTCGGTCGAAGCGCAGGGGGTTGAGCCAGGGCCGCCGCATGCCACCGGCGAAGCAAAGCGCGTCGGCGCCGGCCGCCCGCAGGCGGGCGAAGAGGGCGCCGGGATGCTCGAACGGCAGGTCCGCATGGGGATGCGCCGCGGCCCAGGACGCCTCGACGCCGGCGAAGCGCACCACGAAGACGCCGAGGCCGCGCCGCGCGCGATCTTCGGCGATCAGCCGCGGCAGGTCCCCGCCGCCGGCGATCAGGCCCAGCGTTCCGGGATGGGCGGCGTCGGGCGTCGCGCCGCCGCCGGGCCTGCCCCCAGCTTCGGCCCCAGCTTCGGCCCCCGCCCCGGCCCCGACGAGGCCGGTGCGCCCCGTCGGGGCGCGGGACGCGGCGGCGTCGGGCACGGCGCGGTCGGACACCGCGGCCCCGCTCAGCCGCCCTTGGGGGTCACGAAGTGCCGGGCGCTTTCGGCCAGCACGAAGGCGCAGACCTCCTGCACCATGGCCTGGTCCGGATGCGCCTCGGCCGCGGAACGGGCGCGATCGGCCAGGCGCGCGGCCTTGGGCCCTTCCTCTTCGGGAAAGATCGTGCCCACCGCCTCGCGCAGGGCCGCGATCTCGCCGCGCGCCACGCCGGCGCGGCGCAGGCCCACCAGGTTCAGCCCGTTCAGCCGCGCCCGATCCCCGACCACCGAGGCGTAGGGGATCACGTCCCGCTCCACCCCCGTCAGGCCGCCGATGATGGCGCCGCGCCCGATGCGCACATGCTGATGCACGGCCGCGTTGCCGCCGATGATCGCCCGGTCCTGCACGGTCACGTGGCCGCCCAGCGGCACGTTGTTGGCCAGGATCACGCCCGAGCCGACGATGCAGTCGTGCCCCACATGGGTCGAGGCCATGAAGAGGCAGCCGTCGCCCACGCGCGTCACCCCGCCGCCGCCTTCGGTGCCGGGGTTCATGGTCACATGCTCTCGGATCATGTTGCGCGCGCCGATGATGAGCGCGCTGTCCTCGCCGGCGAATTTCAGGTCCTGCGGCTGCGCGCCGAGGCAGGCGAAGGGCCAGATGCGGGTGCCCTCGCCGATCTCCGTGCGCCCCTCGATCACCACGTGGGCGCGCAGCTCCACCCCCGGTCCGAGCACGGCGCCGGCGCCGACGAGGCAGTAGGGGCCGATGACGCAGCCCGGTCCGATCCGCGCCCCATCCTCGATCACGGCCGTGGGGTGGATGCGGGGCTCGGCCGGCGCGTCCATCGCCTAGCCGCCTTGGCGGGAATGGTGGTCGGGCATCACGATCATCGCCGAATACTCCGCCTCGGCCGCGACCTTGCCGTCGACCTTCGCCTCGCCCCAGAATTTCCAGATCTTGCCGCGTCCGCGCAGGATCTTGGTGTGCAGCTCCAGCCGGTCGCCGGGCACGACGCGCTGGCGGAAACGGCCCTTGTCGAGCGTCATGAAGTAGACCAGCAGATCCTGGCCCTCCATCTCCAGCGTGTCGACCACGAGGACCGCGGCGGTCTGCGCCAACGCCTCGACGATCAGCACGCCGGGCATGATCGGCTCGCCCGGGAAATGGCCGGTGAAATGCGGCTCGTTCGCGGTGACGTTCTTGATGCCGACGGCCGAGACGCCCTTGCGGATGTCGCGGACCTCGTCGACCAGCAGAAACGGGTAACGGTGCGGAATCATGCGCAGAATGCGCGCCATGTCCGCCCGGCCGGGGGCCTCGCCCGCGGCGGCGGGGCCTGCGCTCGTTTCGGCGGTGTCGGTGTCGTTCATGCCGGGGTCCGTGCGTCGCGTGGGCGGCGGTGATCGCAAGCGGGGCGCGCGAGGTCAAGGGAGGCGCCGATCACGGCGCGCGCAACGCCTCGGGCGGATCGAAGCGGACGCCGCCCATTTCCCGGTCGTAGCGGGCGATGGCGGCGGCCGTGACGTCGAGCGCGGGATCGGCAGCCACCACCGCCCCGGCGTCGAGCAGGACGGCCGCGCCCATGTCGCGCCGCAGCCCTTCCAGCACCCGCGGCAGGGCCGAGGCGAGGGCGGCGCGGGCGTCCTGCACGAAACGCAGCAGCAGCGCGCCGCGTTCCTGGGCGCGCCGCCGTTCCGCCCGCACGCGGCGGTCGAAATCGAGGGCGCGCGCCTCGAACGCCTCGGGCGCGAGGGTCTCCCGCTGATCGGCGAGGGCCTGCTCTTCGGCCTCCAGCTCCGCCTTCACGCGGTCGTTCTCGGTCTGCACGCGGGTGCGCACCTCCCGCTCCACCTGCGCCAGGGCGCGGGCGGGGGCGGAGGCCTCCAGCACGGCGGCGCGGTTGACCACGAGGATGGGAAAGGCGGGCGCGGCCGGCGTCGGGGACTGCGCGGCCGCCGCGACGCAGATCAGCGCCAGAACGGCGGCCGCCGCCAGACGCGCGACGGCGAGGCCCGGGCGGAACCGGCGCGGCGCGGCGAAGGCCCGCGCGCCCATGGCTCAGAACCGGGTGCCGACGGTGAAGCGGAAGAACTCGGTCTCGTCCTCGTCTTCCTTCACCACCGGCAGGGCGAAGTTGAAGCGCAGCGGGCCGAAGGGGCTGTCGATGAAGATGGAGGCGCCGACCGAGGCGCGCAGCTCCAGCGAATCGTCGATCGTCACCGGATTGGTGCGGCGCGAGGCGAAGTCGGTGAAGCTGGTCCGGTCGAGGCCCCAGACCGTGCCCACGTCCGAAAAGAGGCCGCCGAAGACGCCGAATTCCTCGGGCAGGCCCAGCGGGAACGTCACCTCGGTGCGCGCCACGGCGAAGTAGTTGCCGCCCAGCGCGTCGCCGCGCCGACGATCCTGCGGCGGGATGCGCGCGTCCGGGCGGCCGTCGGGGTCGTTGGGGCGGATCTTCAACAGAGTGGAATCGCGCGGGCCGATGCCATCGCGGGCGAAGCCGCGGAAGCGGTCGCCGCCGAGGAAGAACCGGTCGGTGACGCGCAGATCCTCGCCCAGGGCGAAGACGGCGCCGCCCTCCACCTCGAACGACGCGATGACGAGATCGTCGAGCAGACCGCGCCAGACCTTGGCGCGCGCCGAGCTGCGCGTGTAGCTGGTGTCGCCGCCCAGACCCGCGATGTCCTGATCGGCGCTGACCAGATAGCCGCGCGTCGGCTCGATGGGGTCGTTGCGCCGGTCCAGCGTCCAGGTGGCGCCGGGGGCGGAGGTGATCGCGGTGCCCAGATCCTCGCGGATCGCCGGCGAGGCGAAGCGGTTCACGTCCCGGATCTCGTCCGAGCTGACGCGGTAGCGCAGGCGCACGCGCTGGTCGTCGGCGATGGGAAACTCGATATAGGGGCGAAAGCCGATGTTGGTTTCCTGGAACGAGCTTTCGTCGGAGCGGTCGAGCCGCACGAAGCCCACGTCCCAGCCCACCGCCAGGTCGCGGTCCAGCAGCGCCGGCTCTTCGAACTGGAACTGGATCGCCTGCTGATCGCCTGTGATGTTGAAGCGCACCGAGACCGACTGTCCGCGACCGAGAAAGTTGCGCTCGACGATGGAAATGTCGCCGATGGGCCCGTCCGCGGACGAAAAGCCCACGCCGAGCTGCAGCGCGCCGGTCAGCTGCTCCACCACGTCGACGTCGATGACGGCGCGGTCCTCGCCGCTGCCGCGTTCGGTGGTGACCGCGACCTCGGAGAAGAAGCCCAGCTCCCGCAGGCGATTGCGCGCGGCCTGCACCTCGCGCGCGTTGAAGGCGTCGCCCTCGGCGATGCGGAACTGGCGACGCAGCACGCGGTCCACGGTGCGGGTGTTGCCGTCGATGTCGATGCGCTCGACGTAGACGCGCGGCCCCTCGGCGATCTGGAAGGTGACGCCGACGGTGCGCTCCTCGTCGTCGATGTCCGCCACCGGCTGGATGTCGATGAAGGCGTAGCCCTGCTGCCCCACGGCGAAGATCAGGTTGTCGATGGTCTCGTCCACGTCGGAGGCGGAATAGGTCTCCCCTTCCGAGATGGTGAACGCCTCGCGCAGCGCGTCGGCGTCCAGATCGGGCAGGCGCGCGTCGATCTCCAGCGCGCCGAAGGTGTAGACCGGACCCTCGTCCACGGTGAAGGTGACGAGGAAATCCTCGCGATCGGCGGTCAGCTCCGCCGTGGCGGAGAGGACGTTGAAGCGGGCGTAGCCCCGGTCGAGGTAGAAGCGACGCAGCAGCTCTCGGTCGAACTCAAGACGGTCCGGGTCGTAGGTGGCCGAGCCGAAGAGCCAGCCCAGAACGCCGCTTTCGCGCGTTTCCACGGCGCCGCGCAGACGACGGTCCGAAAAGGCGCGGTTGCCCACGAAATCGATGGAGCGGATGCCGGTGACCGGTCCTTCCACGATCTCGAACACGAGGTCGACGCGGTTGTTGTCGCGCTCGATCACCTTGGGTTCCACGCTGGCCCCGAAGCGGCCGGAGCGGCGGTAGAGGTCGAGGACCGTCTGCGCGTCCCGCTCCGCGACGGAGCGGGAGAAGGCGGACCGCGAGGTCGACTGCACGGCGCCGCGCAGCGTGTCGTCGTCGAGCGCGTCGTTCCCTTCGAAGGCGACGCGGTTGATGAAGGGGGCCTCGACCACCTGCACCAGCAGCCCGTCGGCGAAGGGCTGGATGACGACGTCCTCGAAAAGGCCGGTGTCGAGCAGGCGGCGCAGGCTGTCGGAGATCTGGGCGGCGGTCGCCGGCTCCCCCTCGCGGACCGTGAGGTAGGCGACGATGGTCTCCTCATCGAGGCGACGGGCGCCTTCGACCAGGATGCGCTCCACCCGCGGAACCACGGCCGCGTCCTGCGCGACGGCGGGCGGCGGCGGAACCGACGCGAACACGGCGAAGGCGAGCAGGAGGAGCGCCGCGAAGCGATGCGCCAAGGGTCTGCCTGCCGTCATGTCCATCTCGCTCCGTGCCGATCGGGCCCGCGGGGCGGGCGCGGATCGGTTTTGGCGGGATTCGCCGGCGGGGTCCAGAGGCGCCGGCGGCGCGGCGCGGGCGGGATCCTGGCCCGGAGCGTCACGCCGCCTCGCCCGGGGCGGCGCTCGGCGGGGTCAGAGGCCCAGATCGTCGAGAAACGCCGTCATCGCCGCGCGCGCAGGGCGTCCGACGGCGCCGTTCGGCGCCTCCATCAACGGCTCGTGACGGGCCCCGGCGAGGCGGACCAGCCGGGCGCCCGGATCGTCCGCGCGCGCCTCGATGGCGGCGGGGGAGACGACGGCCTCCTCGTCCCCCAGCAGCAGAAGGGAGGGGATGGGCAGCGGACCGGCGCCCTGCAGCGCCCGCATCTCGCGGAAGGCGGCGTCGAGCCAGCCGAGGCTGGGCGAGCCCAGCGTCAGCTCCCTCCGGGCGCGCGCCTCCTTGGCGAAGCGGGTCCAGATCGCAGGGTCGCAGACCAGCACGTTGCCGTCGAACGGCGCGTCGAGCACGTAGGTCTTTTCGTTCTCGGCGCCCCGGGCGCGGCGATGGGCGAAGCCGAAGCGGACGGCGGCGCGCGCCAGCGCGCGGGCCCCGGCGGCGCCCAGCCGCGGCAGCGCCAGACCCCACATGGGGGCCGAGAAGATCGCCGCCGCGGGCCGGGACGTCGGCGAAGACAGCGCGCCGTCGATGAGGGCGCGCAGCCCGATGCAGCCGCCCATGGAATGCGCGACCATGATCCGCGGTCCAGGCTCGCCCAGAATGTCCGCCTGCCAGGCGTCGAAGGCGGCGAGGTCGGCCTGATACTCGGCGAAATCGTCCACATGGCCCAGCATGTCGACGCGCGGATCGCGGTCCGAGGCGCCCTGCCCCCGCCAGTCCAGCGTGGCGACCGAGAAGCCGCGGCGCACGAACTC
>JBCBYE010000483.1:0-3903 GCA_039816075.1 Pseudomonadota bacterium
CGGCCGCCGCGCGCAGCCAGGCGCGGCCCCGGGCGCGCAGGCCGCTCAGCGGCGCCTCCGCCGCCTCGCCGCCGACGCCGCGCAGCAGCGTCTCCAACCGCGCCAGCCAGCGCGACGGGGTCGTCGGCCCGCCGTCGTCGCGCGCGGCGCGCGACAGGACCGCGCGCGGCGCGCAGGCGGCCTGCAGAAAATCATGCGCCGAAAGCCCCACGCGCCGCTCCGGCGGCGGTAGGCCCAGCGCGGCGCGCATGTCGCGCGGCAGCCAGGGATCGGGGTCCGGCGCCGGGGGCCAAACGCCCTCGTTCAGCCCGGCGAGCACCACCAGATCGGCGCTCTCGGCCCGCGCTTCCTGCGCGCCGAGGATCTTCACGCGGGGGTCGCCGCGATCGGCGTCGTCCGGCGCGTCCTCGCGCGCCATCAGCTGGGACCACAGCGCCGCATAGCCGGCGCCCTCCAACGGCGGCGCGGCGGAAAGCGCGGCTTGCAGACGGTCGGCGAAGGCGCGGGCGCGCGGCCCGTCGGTCTGCGACCACAGGGGCGGCGCGCCGTCGGCAAGGCCGCGCGACAGCGCCTCCGCCGTCGCCAGATGCCGCCGCGCGGTCTCGGCGGCGTCGCCGGGCGCCGCCTGCAACGGCTCCAATGCCGCGCGGACCGCGTCGAACCAGACGTCGAAGCCTTCGGGCGGCGGATCGCCGCCCGCCTCGCCCGGATCGAGCGCCGCGGCGCGCAGGCGGGGCCAGTCGATCTCCGTCGGTCCGCCGCGCAGGGCCCGCCGCTCCAGCGCGCGGGCATGACGGCTGTGCGTCGCCCGCGCCTCCGCCGCGCCGCCGCACAGGGGGTGGCGCAGGATCGCCGCAAGCGTCGCGGTCCCCAGGGGCCGGCCGGGCAGACCGGCGAGCAGCCCCAGAAAGATGCCCGGCGGCGTCAGGCCCAGCGGGCGACCGGCGCTGTCGTCGGGGTCCAGGCCCCAGCGCGCCAGCTCCGCCGTCACGCGCCGCGCCAGGGCCCGGTCGGGCGTGATCAGCGCGGCACGGCCGCCGCCCAGCGCCTCGGCGGCGAGCAGGCAGGCCGCGGCCTCCGCCTCTTCGCGCGGGCTCGGCGCCTCGATCAACGCCAGACCTTCGGCCGCGGGGGCGGCGAGCCGACCCAACGCGTCGCGCGAGGCGGCCCAGGCGTCGGTCACCGGCGCGGGGCGCAGCGCCTCGCACAGGAACCGTCGGCGCGGCGAGGGCGCGGCGGCCGGGTCCCAAGGCTGCAGATCGGCGGGCGAGGCGCCGATGCGGCGCAGGAACGCGGCCTCGGCATGGTGGGGATGCTCGGGCGTTTCGCCGTCGGCCAGGGCGCGCCAGACGTCGTCCGGCATCTCCGGGTCCCAACCGGGCAGCAGCACGACCCCCTCGGGAGCCGCGGCGGCCGCCGCCATCAGCGTCGCCGTGGCGAGGGTGGAGCCGGTGGAGCCGGCGACCATGACCGGGCCCGGCGGCGCGTCCGCCCAAGCTGCGGCGACCGCCTGGGCGGTGGCGAGGCGCCGCGCCTCCGGGTCCAGCGCGCCCGCCTCCGCCTCCGCCCGGTGAGACGGCCAGGCCTGGGTCACGATCTCCAGAAACCGGCGGGTTCGGTCCCAATGCTCGGCATGTTCGCCGGCCTCCAGCGCCTGAAGCGCCTCGGCCGGCACGCCGGCGCCGTCCAGCTCGTCCATCAGCGTCTGCAGCGACAGCGCCAGGGCCGGAGCGTCGGCAGCGGCGCCGAAGGCCGGTTCGCGCTGCACGAACCTTTGCACGAGGGCGGAGAGGGTGAGGGGCCGGCGCAGACCCGCATCCTCCCCCGCCCAGCCCGGCAGTCCGGCCGCGAGCGCGGCCTCCTCCAGCGACGACACCAGGGCCAGACGCGGCAGGTAAGCGGCCTCGCCTTGCGCCTCCAACGTCTCGATCACGCGCCGGCGCGTGCGCTGGGCGTTGAGGAAGAGGCGCAGGCGCGCCATGTCCTGCGGCGGGCGGTCGGCGAAGCGCGCCCGGAGGCCCAGCGCCAGCGCCCGCCCGAAATCGGCGCCCGGCGGCAGGTAATAGAGGCCCGGGGTCATGCCCCCTCCCGCAGCAGGGCGTCGGCCGCGACAAGGCCGGCCGGGGCGCCCACATCGACCCAAGGCCCCTCGTGCGCCACCGCGAAAAGACGGCCGCGGGCCGCCGCCTGGTCCCAAACGAGGTTGGCGGAAAACGGCCCAGGCGGGCCGTCGTCGAACAAGGCCGGCCGTACGATCTGCGCGCCGGCATAGACGTAGGGCGCCGTCTCGCGCGCGCCGCGGCGAACCGGGACGCCGTCTTCGCCCAGGTAGAAGTCGCCCGGACGGGTGTAGGCCCGCGCCTGATCGCGCCGCACCAGCAGCAGCAGCGCGTCCATGCGCTGCGGCGCCCAGGCCTCGACAAGGGGCGGCAACGGCGGCGGGCCGGCGAAAACCGCATCGGTGTTCAGCGAAAAGACCGGCGCCTCGCCCAGCAGCGCCCGGGCATGACGCAGGGCGCCGCCGGTTTCCAGCAGCGCCGCGCGCTCGTCCGAGATGACGATGCGCGGGCGAACCCGGGCGGCCAGATGCGCCTCCACCTGATCGGCGAGGTGGTGGACGTTGACGACCGCCATGCGCACCCCCGCCTCCAGCGCCCGGTCCAGCGCGTGGTCGATCAGCGCCTTGCCGCCCACCGTCATGAGCGGCTTGGGCGTGATCCGCCCGGCCTCGCCCATGCGGGATCCGCGGCCGGCGGCAAGGGCCATGGCCACGCGCGGGGCGGTCATGCGGGCGCCCTCAACCGCGACAGCGCCGACGGCTCCGGCGCCGGCACATGCGCTTCGATCGTCGCGCGCAGGTCCGACAGGGCGGGATGCGACAGGTCGCGCTGCAGATGCGCCCAGACCCGCGGGATCAGATCGACGTAGCGCGCCTTGCCGTCGCGCCGGCTGAGCCGCGCGAAGATGCCGATGATCTTGAGGTTGCGCTGCGCGGCGAGAACGGCCGCCGCCGCGCGGAACGGCTCCGCCTGCCATCCAGCGGCCTCGATGAAACGCGTTTCCGTCGCCGCCCGCACCTCAGGCGCCACATCGCGGCGCGCGTCCTCGGTCAAGGAGATCAGATCGTAGGCCCCATGCCCGGCCAGCGCGTCCTGGTAGTCGAGCAGGCCGATGCGCGCGAGGCCGCGCCGCTCCGGCAGCCACAGCAGGTTTTCGGCATGGTAATCGCGCAGCACGACGGCCTCGCGGGCCTGCGCCACGGGGGCCACGGCGGCGTCCAGCGCCCGCGCGACGTCCTGCGCCAGCGCGTCGGAGACGGGAGCGTCCAGCGCCGCCGGCAGATACCAGTCGGTCAGCAGCCCGGCTTCACGGCGCAGAACCGCCGCATCGTAGGGCGGCAGCGCGCCGTCCGGCGGGGGCGCGGACTGCAGCTCGGCCAGCAGCTCCGCCGCGGCGGCGTAGAGCTCAGTCTCCAGACCAGGCCGATCGGCGCAGACGCGGACGAAGAGCGCGTCGCCCAGATCCTCGAGCAGAACGAAGCCCGACGCCGCGTCGGCCGCCAGGATCTCGGGCGCGCTGAAGCCGCGGGCGCGCAGCAGCTCGGTGATCCGGAGGAACGGCGCGGGGTCTCGCCGCGCTCCGGAGGGCTGTCCATCAGCACGGCGCCGGCCCCGCCCGGCCCGCCGGTCAATCGGTCGTAGCGCCGGTTGGAGGCGTCGCCGGCCAGGGGCCGGACCTCCGCTCCCGCCCAGCCCGCCTGCCTCAGGAACCGGGTCTTCTGCGCGGCGCGGGGATCGGTCATGCGCCGTTCTCCTCGCAACGCAGCGCCTGCGCGAGGGCGTGCAGCGCCGGCTCCCAGCCCGCGCCGCGCGGCGACGCCCGCAGGCGGCGTCCCTCCTCGCC
>JBCBYE010000196.1:0-7275 GCA_039816075.1 Pseudomonadota bacterium
CGGGTCGGCTGCGGGTTGGCTGCGGGCCGGCAGCGGGTCGGCTGAGGGCCGCGGGGGGCGGCCTGCGCTGGCCAGGCGGCGCGGCGCGGTTATCTTGCCCCGGGAGGACGGCTCGCCCGACCGCCCCGGACCGACCGCCCCAGACCTGCCGCCCGAGACCGACCGCCCGAGACCTGCCGCCCGAGACCGACCGCCCCAGACCGACCGCCCGAGACCGACCGCCCCGATCCCGCCGCCCGACCGGACGCGGATCGACCCGTCCCGCCGACCGCCCGAGCCAGACATCACCGGAGTCCCGCCATGATCCGCCGCGCCGCCCCCGCCCTCGCCCTCGCCCTCCTCCTCGCCGCCGTCGCCGCGCCCGCCCTCGCCGGGGGCTGGGCGGTGGACTCCGCCGCCTCGGCCTTCGCCTTCGTCTCGGTCAAGAACGGCGAGATCGCCGAGGCGCATTCCTTCGGCGAGCTGACCGGCGAGGTGCACGAGGACGGCGCGGCGGAGGTGCGGCTGGGCCTCGGCTCCGTCGAGACGGGGATCGAGATCCGCAACGCCCGCATGCGCGAGATGCTGTTCCAGGTCGCCGACCACCCGCTGGCCATGATCCATGCCGACATCGACCTGGCGGCCTACGACGCCATGGCGGTGGGCGAGCGGCGCATGGAGGTGCGCGAGATCGCCGTCGCCGCCAACGGCGAGCAGGCGTTCTACATGGCGCATCTGGCGATCACCCGCATCGGCGAGGACCGCGTGGCGGTGTCCTCGGCCCTGCCCATCCTGGTGGAGGCGTCGGATTTCGGCTACGGCGCGGGGCTGGAGGCGCTGCGCGCGGTCGCCGGGCTCGACAGCATTTCGCCCGCGGTGCCGGTGACCTTCGACCTGGTGCTGGCGCGGTGAGGCGCGTGGCGGCGGGGCGGTTGCGCGCCGGCCGCCCGGCGGGCTAGGCGAGGAGCGTCGCGGCCCTGTCCGCCGTTTCGCCCCTTTGCCCGTCGGAGCCCCCGCCATGCCGCCCCGTCCCGCCTCGCCGCCGCGCGCCTGGCAGCGCATGCTTTCGGGGCGCCGGCTGGATCTGCTGGACCCCGCGCCGCTCGACATCGAGGTGGAGGACATCGCCCACGGCCTCGCCTTCGTGGCGCGCTGGAACGGGCAGACGGCGGGCGACTGGCCGTTCAGCGTGGCGCAGCACAGCCTGGTGGTGGAGGAGATCTTCGCCCGTCTCTCGCCCCGGCCCTGCCCGGCGCGCTGGCGCCTGGCGGCGCTGCTGCACGATGCGCCGGAATACGTGATCGGCGACATGATCTCGCCCTTCAAGGCGGCGCTGGGCATCGATTACAAGGCCTTCGAGGCGCGGCTGGAGCGGGCGGTGCACATCCGCTTCGGCCTGCCGGCTGAGACGCCCGGGACCGTCGCGCAGCGCATCAAGCGCGCCGACCGCGCCTGCGCCTGGCTGGAGGGGGTGCAGCTGGCCGGCTTCGCCCGGGGCGAGTGCGACCGCTTCTTCGGCCGGCCCCGCTTCGCCGGCTGGGACGAGATCGAGCTGCGCCCCCAGCCCCCGGCCGAGGCCCGCGCGGCGTTTCTGGCGCGGTTCGAAGAGCTCTACGCCGCCGTGCATGAAGGCTGAGGCGCCGTCGGCGATGCGCCGGGGATGCGTCGGCGATGCGTCGGCGATGCGTCGGGGTCCTCGGCGCGGCGCTTGCCGGCGACGCATGCTCATGGCGGAATTCGGTGCGGAGAAAGGGGCGCCCGCGGGGTTGGAGATCAGGGGGAGATGCTCGCCTGAAATCCTGGGAACGGCTCGCTCCGGCCGCGTCTGCGCTGCTCTGGTCGGCGACGCCGGCCGCGGCGCCGACCCTGCTGAACGAAGACGTCACCTCCTGCACGCCGCAGCTTGACGCGCCCGACGCCGCCTTCGGCGGGGTGTGGGAGACGGCGGGCGTCCCGATCGAAACCGTGGACATCGTCGGCGGACCGGGCGGGCTGTGCGTGACCGCGCCGGCCTGCATCGACCTGGACGGCTCCTCCTCCAACGCCGGCGTGTTCCGCACGGTCGAGGCGTTCGAGCCGGGCGACCCTCTGCCGTCCTTTTTCCTTTTCGGCAACGGCCGCTTGGGGCTCGACGATCTGCGGGTGGTCTTCGGAGACTACGAGCAGACGCTGCTGGACATCGTTCCGCTGGCCGATATCGGGGTGATCCGGAACGTTACGGTGGGGCCCGGCTTCTCTCGGCTGAGCTTCGAGGCGCTGAGCGCGGACACTGTCGGACCGATCCTGCACCAGGTTCGGGCGACCCCCGTCACGCCGCCGACGCCGCCGTCGAACGAGGCGCCGCTGCCGGGCGCTTTGCCGATGGCGCCGGCCGCCTCCGCCGGGCGGGGCGCTTGGGCCGGGGCGGGGCGCGTCGGCGCGGCGGAGGCGCTGAGGGCGGATCAGTCCGGCGGCGCCTGCGCATCGGTGTCGTCGCGGCCGCCGTCGTCCCGGTCCCGCCGCGCCCGCTGCACCGCATCCGAGAACGCCGCGGCGAAGATGCCCGCCGGCAGGGCGATCAGCCCGATGGAGAGCAGCGCCGCCGCCGCGCCGATCAGCTTGCCCGCCGCCGTCGTCGGCACCACGTCGCCGTAACCCACGGTGGTCACCGTCACCACGGTCCACCAGGCGGCGCGGGGGATGGAGCCGAAGGCCTCCGGCTGCGCCGCGCGCTCGGCGATGTAGATGCCCACGGAAATGCACAGCAGCGCGGCCCCCGCCAGGGCCCCGGCCAGCGCCAGCTCCAGCCGCCGTTCGCGCATGGCCGCCAACAGCTCGTCGCCCGCGCGGCCCAGCGGCGAGGCGTGGTCGAGCGCGAAGACCCGCAGCAGCCGCGCCACGCGCAGCATCACCGCCCATCCGATGCCGCCGCCCACGATCACCTCCGCCCAGGCGAAGAGCAGCGCGGCGAGATCGAGCAGCGCGAAGGCGCTGAGCGGCCAGCCCCAGGGGCCCAGCGCGCGGCTGAGCGGACGGCGTCCGTCGAGCCAGTCGGGATCGTCCCAGCGCGTCCACCAGCGGGCGGCGTATTCAACGGTGAAGATCAGCGCCAGCAGGCCGAGGACCGCGTGCAGCGGCCGGCCCCAGGGCGCCAGCGTCGGCTCGGTCAGCAGCGCGGCGACGAGGATGGAGGCGAGCACGCAGACCGTCAGCAGCCAGTTGAGCGGCGACACCGCGCCCGCGTCCGCCTGCCCCAGATCCAGCTGCCCCAGATCCAGCTGCCGTCGCAGGCGGGCTCAGGCCGTGCGGCGCGGGGGCGCTCATCGATCCGCCGCGCTGAGGCGGGCTTGCGGCTCTCCCGCGCCGGAGCGGCCGAGGCGATAGCGGTCCGGGCGTTCGCCCAGCCAGCGGGCCATGACCTTGGGATCCATCCTGGCGGCCGAGGCCAGCCGCGCCACCGAGCGCCATTCGAAACGCGGATCGCCCAGCATGGCGTCCACCCGCCGGGCGATGTCGGCGTCGTCCGGGCCGGTCGGCGCAGGGGCGGCTTCCTGCCGGCGAACCGTGCCGACCGGCAACGGATGGCTGTCGATGCAGAGCCGGAACGGGCCCATGCGCAGCCAGGCTGCGGGCGGCAGCGGCGCGTTCTCGCCGAAGGGCAGCGCCTCGCCCTCGGGGCCTTCGATGAAGGTGGCGTTGGTGCTCAGGTCCCGCACGTGAAGCGCGCCGTCCGGGCCGGCCGCCAGCTCCAGATGCAGGCGGGAGATCTCGCGCGTGGGATCGTCGATGCGCAGGTCCGCTTCAGGTCCGCGGCCGATGGTGAGGGGCTTGGCGCCCACCACCTTCTCCAGGGTCTTCACGGGCGCGCCATCGTCGGCGTGCAGCACGCGCAGCCGGGCCCAGACAGGCTGAACGCCAGGGCCGGCGGCGCCGGCTTGGTCGGGGGCCGGGGCGGAGGCGGAGGCCGCGACGGCCGGGGGCGCCTCGGCCATCTGCGCCAGCGCGGCCTTGATCTCGGCGTTCTCGGCGCGCAGCGCGGCGATCTCCTCCCGCAGGCTGCCGGTCTCTCGGTCCACGCGGCCGACATCCCGCTTCAGCTGCACGCCGAAGGCGCTCAGCTCGGTCAGCCCGTCGAGGAACCCCGTGCGCCGCAGCATCCAGGCCAGCAGCGCCAGGCCCAGCAGAGGCCGCCCGCCCGGCCCGTGCTCGATGATCAGCGGCCAGCAATCCGTCGCGCCGCCCGCTTCGGGGCCCGCGGGCGACGCCGGGTCGGCGGACCCGGGCCCGTCGGGGCTGGGCCTCGCGACCTCGCCCCCCGGCGCAGGTCCGGACGGGGCGGGAGACGGGGACGGGTCCGCCGCGCCGCTCACCGCATCGCCCGCCATCCGCGGCCTGAGACCGCGTCCGCGCCCGCGCGCCCGCCCGAGACCGGGACCGGGACCGAGCCCGCGCCGAGACCCGCGCCCCTCATCCGGCCGCCGCGCGCGCCGCCTCGCGCAGCGCGAATTTCTGCACCTTGCCGGTGGAGGTCTTGGGCAGCTCTCCGAACACCACCCGGCGCGGCGCCTTGAAATGCGCCAGCTCGGCCCGGCAATGGGCGATCAGCTCCGCCTCCTCCACCGCGGCGCCCTCGCGCAGCTCCACGAAGGCGCAGGGCGTCTCGCCCCATGTCGCGTCCGGCATGGCGACCACGGCGCAGAGGCTGACCGCGGGGTGCCGGAACAGCGCCTCCTCCACCTCGATGCTCGAAATGTTCTCGCCGCCCGAGATGATGATGTCCTTGGAGCGGTCCTTGAGCTGCACGTAGCCGTCGGGATGCTTGACGGCGAGGTCGCCGGACCAGAACCAGCCGCCCCTGAGCGCCGTCTCCGTCGCCGCCGGGTTCTTGAAGTAGCCCTTCATGACCACGTTGCCGGCGAAGGCGACCTCGCCCAGCGTCTCCCCGTCCGCCGGGACCGGCGCCATGGTTTCGGGGTCGAGCACCTCCAGCGCCTCCAGCGCCGCATAGCGCACGCCCTGGCGGGCCTTCAGGCGCGCCTGCTCGGCCGGGGGCAGGTCGGACCATTCGGGATGCCATTCGTTCACCACCGCGGGCCCGTAGACCTCGGTCAGCCCGTAGACATGGGTGACGTCGAAGCCGGCCTCGGTCATGGCGGCCAGCACCGCCTCGGGCGGCGGGGCGGCGGCGGTCAGGAATTTGACGCGGCCGGGCAGGGGCTTCTTCTCGGCCTCGGGGGCCTGCAGCAGGGCGCTCATGACGATGGGGGCGCCGCACATATGCGTCACCTCATGTTCGGCGATCAGCTCGAAGATCGGGCCGGCGCGCACGGCGCGCAGGCAGACATGGGCGCCGGCGCGGGCGCTGAGCGTCCAGGGAAAGCACCAGCCGTTGCAGTGGAACATGGGCAGCGTCCACAGATAGACCGGCGGCGCGCCGTCGGGGCCGGCCATGCCCGCATGGATCACGTTGCCCGTGGCCAGCAGCATGGCGCCGCGGTGGTGATAGACCACGCCCTTGGGATCGCCCGTGGTGCCGGAGGTGTAGTTGAGCGCGATGGCGTCCCATTCGTCCAGCGGCCCCGGCCCGACGAAGTCCGGATCGCCGGCGGCCAGGAACGCCTCGTAATCCTCGCGCCCCTCGGCCGCCGCATGGGTGTCGGGGACCGTGGGGTCGCGCCAGACGATGACGCGGGGGGCGACGTCGGCCTGCGCCAGGGCGGCCTCGGCCAGGGGCCAGAGCTCGGCGTCCACCAGCAGCACCTGCGCCTCGGCATGGTCGAGGATGAAGGCGACGCCCGCCGCGTCCAGCCGCGTGTTGATGGCGTTGAGCACCGCGCCCAGCATGGCCGGCCCGTAATGCGCCTCGATCATCGGGGGCGTGTTGAAGAGGAGGGCGGAGACGGTGTCGCCGCGCCGCACGCCGGCGGCGGCGAGCGCGCCGGCGAGCCGCCGGGCGCGGGCGCGCAGCTCTCGATAGGGGCGGCGCAGGTCGCCGTGGATGACGGCGGCGCGGTCGGGAAAGGTCTCGGCCGCGCGGTCGAGCAGGCTGAGCGGGGTCAGCGGGCGGTGATTGGCCGGGCGCCGCTCCAGCCCCTGCAGATAGCCCTGGCTCATGGCGTCGCCTCCTCGATCAGTCTGCGGTCGGGGGCCGAGTATCGCGCGCCGGGCGCGGCTGGCAAGCGCGTCGCGCCGGGCGCGCCGGTCGAGGCACGGTCCGGGACGACGGGGGGAGGCGACGGCGAAGGCCGCTGGGGGTCGACGGAGGCGGCGACCGGGGGGGCGACGGAGACGGCGACGGGCGGTTTGCAACGGGGCCGCGCCGGGCTAGCGTCCGCCGCCGGGACGCCGCCCTGGGGCGCCCCGCCCGGGGCGCGTGACGGGACGCGCTCCCGGGACGCCCCGGGACCGCGGCGAGACGAGACGGCGAGGAGAGCGAGCATGCCCGCAGGGCTGAGCGGCAAGACGGCGGTGGTCACCGGCGCCGGCAACGGCGTGGGACGCGCCATCGCCGAACGCTTCGCCGCGGCGGGCGCGCGGGTGATGGTGGCGGCCCAGGACGAGGCGCAGATCGCCCGCACGGTCGAGGCGATCCGCGAGGAGGACGGCGAGGCGCAGGCCTTCGCCTGCGACGTGACCGGCGCGCTGGGGGCGCAGAACCTGCTGGCGGCGACGCTGGACGCCTACGACCGGGTGGACGTTCTGGTGAATGCGGAGCGTCAGGTGCTGGGCGGCGACGCGCTGGAGACGGGGGCGGAGCGGCTGAGCGAGGCCTTCGACGCCAATGTGCGCACCGCGTTCCAGCTGACGCAGACGGCGGCGCGGCGCATGATCGCCCAGGCGCAGGATGCGGGCGGCGCGGGTCCTGCGGGGGCGATCGTGAATCTCACCTCCATCGCCGCAAGGCGGACCTTGCCGGAGCTGATGCATTATTCGGTGGCCTGCGCGGCGCTGGATCAGCTGACGCGCAGCATGGCGGTGTCGCTGGCTCCGCACGGGGTGCGGGTGAACGCGGTGGCGCTGGGCGCGGTGATGACGGCGAGCCTGCGCGAGGCGCTGCGCGAGCGGGCGGAGCTGCGCGAGGAGCTGATGCGGGTGACGCCGCTGGGCCGCATCGCCGATGCGTCGGAGGCGGCGGAGGCGGCGTTGTGGCTGGCCTCGGACGCCGCGAGCTTCGTGACCGGTCAGATCCTGGCGGTGGACGGCGGCCGGGCGAACCTGGACCCGCTGGCGACGCCCGCGCTGTGAGGCGGGGAGGGCGGCCCCGGCCCCGCCGCAAGGCGGCCCCGGATCAAGTCCGGGGCGAGCCTGCGCCCGCCC
>JBCBYE010000707.1:0-2313 GCA_039816075.1 Pseudomonadota bacterium
CGAGGCGCCCTCGATCCCGATGGCGCCCAGCAGATGCACGCTGAGCGCGCCCAGCCGGCCCGGGTCCAGCGGCGGCTCCGGCGCCTGATGCAGGGCCGCCGCCGCCTCCAGCGCCACGAGCTGATACAGAGGCTCCGGCGCATAGCGGTAGGCGGCCCGGTCGAAGACCCAGGCGTAGTCATGGGCCGCGAAGAATTCGGGTGCGTCGCGCTGCAGCCGCCGCAGGCCGACCTGGCAGGCGGCGAAGGCCTCGTCGTTCCAGCTCGCCGCCTGCCAGCGCGCCGCGAAGGTCGGATCGCGGATCAGCGCGTCATGGGCCGACGCGGCGCGGCGCCAGGCGGCGAGGCGCGGGTCCTCCGCGGTCTCGCTCATGCGCCGGCGCAGTAGCGGCGCAGACCCAGGCGCGCCGCGGCGGCGGCGATGGCGATCGCGGCGTCGAGGCGTTCGCCGTGCTCCAGCGCCGCCACCAGCAACACGCTTGCGATGGTCTGAACGTCCGCCCCGTCGTCGCTGAGGATCGCGCGGGTCGCCGCATGCCCGCACAGGCGCGGGCGCAGATCGGCCAGCTTGCGCTCCAACGACCGCCGCGCGCGGGCGAGCCAGCCGTCCCCGGTCGCCTGATCCCCCAGGGTCAGCGCATAGGCGCGCAGAACGGCGGCGTCGTCCGGCGCCTCCACCAGGGCGCGCAGGCGGGCGAGATCGGCGTCGTCGGGCGTGGGCATGACATCCTCCGGGGTCTGCGGCCGGCCCGCAGGCGCGGCCCTGAGTTCAAGCGGCCGCCCGGCGGCGGGCGACGCCTGCGACCAGGCGCACCTTGCGCGGCGCGGCGAGCCACATCAACGCGATCGACAGCAGGCTGAGCGCGACGCAGATGCGGAAGCCGGCCGCGTAGTCGCCGTTCAGGTCGAACAGCCAGCCCAGGCCGAACACCCCCGCCGCAGCGCCCATGTTCGCGATCAGCGAGATCGCCGAGAAGATCGCCGGAAAGCGCTTGCCCGCGAAGACCTCGGCCGGGATCGCGCCGAAGAGCGCGGCGAAGCCCTGGCCGATCAGCCCCTGCACCGCGACCATGGTCCACAGCAGCGCAGGGTCCGGCCGCGTGATCGCCAGCATCAGGGCCGAGGCGCCGGCGAAGCCCAGCAGGGCCAGAGACCACGCCAGCTCCCGCCCCAAGCGGTCGGACAGGGCGCCCAGCCCGATCTGCCCGGCGACCGATCCCAGCGCGATCAGGCCCAGGGCGGCGGCCGTCGTCTCGCCGTCGAAACCGGCCTGCAGCAGGTGGCGGGTATGGTGCACCTGCAGCGCGTACCACACGAAAAGACCGCAGAAATACGCCAGCGCGATCAGCCAGAAGCGCCGCGTCCGAAGGGCCCGCCCGAGGGTCCAGTCGGTGTCGGCCCAGGCGCGGTCCACGACCGCCTCCACCGGCGCGGGGCCGCCGGGCCGGGGGGCGGCGTCGCCGTCGGGGCGCAGACCCCTATCCTCGGGGCGGGCGCGCTGGAACAGGGCGTTGAGCGGGATCACCGCGACGGCCACCACGCCCGCCACCCACAGGCAGGCCGTGCGCCAACCCTGCGTGTCGATGGCCCATTGCAGCGCCGGCAGCAGCCCCGCGCCCAGCACGCCCACGCCGGCGAAGGCGACGCCCACGGCAAGGCCCCGGTTGCGCACGAACCAGTTGGGCAGGAACATGGAATGGCCGATATAGCTCATCGCCATGGAGCCGTTGACGGCCAGCAGGCCGAAGGCGAGGTAGAGCTCCAGCGGCGTGGTCACCCAGCGCGCGGCCAGAAATCCCAGCGCCACCAGCGCCCCGCCGACCGGGATGGTCAGGCGCGGCCCGCCGCGCGCCATCAGCCAGGCGACGACCGGCAGAAACGCGGTGGAGGCGAGAAAGCCCACGGCGAAGGGCCCGACCGAGAGGCTGGAGGACCAGCCGAATTCCTCGATGATCTCCGGGAACAGCAGCGAATAGCCGGTGCGGGCCGAGACGGCGACGCCGATGGTGACGAAGGCGATGGCGACGATGACCCAGCCGTAGAACAGGCGGGGCTGGGGGGCGGGGGCCATGGCGGGGTCCTGCGGGGGGATCTGGCGGCGAGGGCGCGGACCGGGAGGCTAGGCGCGGGGCGGCGCGGCGGCAAGCGCGCCGGGCGCCTGGGACGGGGTCTGCGGCGCCGAGACGAGGCGCGCGCCGCCCGCCGGGCGCGGGACCGGCGCCGGGACCGGCTCCGGCGCCTCTGGCGTCGAGACCGACGCGCGTTAGGCTGCGCCCCCGACGGGCAACGAGGCAGGAGGCCGCCATGGCGCGCA
>JBCBYE010000122.1:0-9002 GCA_039816075.1 Pseudomonadota bacterium
GTCGATCAGCGCGGGATCAAGCTCCGCCGTTGGCGCGGGCGCGGGCGTCTTCACCAAGGCGTCGGCGGCGGCCTCCTCGGCGGCGGCGGCCTCGGCCGCGGCGTCCGCCCCGGCGCGCTCAAGCATCGGCGCCGGCAGATCCTCGTCCGCCAGCCCTTCGGCCGGGGCGGCGGGCCGCGCCTCTCCGGCCTCGCGGCCGGCGACCATGCGCTCCACCGCCAGGTCCGTCTCGGCCAGCTTCAGGCCCCCCGGATCGTCGGGCTGCACCTTCATGGGTCCGTCTTCGGCCCGCAGAAACGGGATCTCGCCCGGATCGCGCGTGGCGAGCCCCTGGGCCCAGATCGCGCCGCCGATCAGCAGCGCGGCCGACACCGCGGCGCCCGCCGCCAGCGAGGCGGTGCTGCGCCGCGCATGCGGGGCGCGCGCGTAGACGCCATCGCGCCCTCGCGATGCAAACGCGTCATCGCGCCCTCGCGATGCAAACGCGTCGTCGCGCCCTTGCGGAGAATACGCGTCGTCGCGGCGATGCCGCGCATACGCGTCCTCGTCGACGAAACCGTCGGCCATGGGATCAGCGCCTGTAACCTGCGCCGCCCTCTGCCGGGGCGGCTGAACTGCTCGTCGATCCCGCCGGGCGTGCGCTTCAGCGCATCTCCTCCGCCGGGGTCACCCCAAGGATACCAAGACCCGCCGAAATGACAACCGAAACGGCCTTCACCAGCGCCAGGCGCGCGCGCGTGCCCTGCGGATCGCCCTCCTGGACGAAGCGCAGGCGCGGTTCGTCCTTGCCCCGGTTCCACATCGCATGGAACTCCGAGGCGAGGTCGTAGAGGAAGAAGGCGACGCGATGCGGCTCGTGATGCCGGGCCGCCGTCTCCACCAGGCGCGGCCATTCGGCCACCTTGGCCGCCAGCGCCAGCTCCGCCGGATGGTCCAGCGGCGCCAGGCCCGCGGCGTCGTCCGCAAGTCCGTCGATCCCCGCCTCGCGCGCCGTGCGGAAGATCGAATTGGCGCGGGCATGGGCGTACTGCACGTAGAACACCGGATTGTCCTTGGACTGTTCCAGCGCCTTGGCGAAGTCGAAATCCAGCGGCGCGTCGTTCTTGCGCGTCAGCATGACGAAGCGGGTCACGTCCGGCCCCACCTGCTCCACCACGTCGCGCAGGGTGATGAAGGACCCCGCACGCTTGGACATCTTGAACGGCTCCCCGTTCCGGAAAAGGCGCACCAGCTGGCACAACTTCACATCCAGCGGCACCCGCTCTTCCGACAGCGCCGCCGTCGCCGCCTTCAGCCGCTTGACGTAGCCGCCATGGTCCGCGCCCAGCACGTTGATCAGCGCGTCGTAGCCGCGCTCCACCTTGTCGAGGTGATAGGCGATGTCGGGCGCGAAATAGGTCCAGCCTCCGTCGGACTTCTTCAGCGGCCGGTCCACGTCGTCGCCGTACTCCGTGGACTTGAACAGGGTCTGCGGCCGCGGCTCCCAATCCTCGGGCGCCTTGCCCTTGGGCGGCTCCAGCACGCCCACATAGACCAGGCCGCGCGCCTCCAGCGTCTCAAGCGCCCCTTCGATGCGGCCCGAGCCGTACAGGGACTTTTCGCTGAAGAAGAGGTCCATGGTCACGCCCAGCGCGGCGAGGTCCCGGCGGATCAGGTCCATCATCATCTCGGTGGCGCGCTCGCGGATCGCCGGCAGCCATTCGGCCTCCGGCGCCTCCAGCCAGCGGTCGCCGAACTCCGCCTTCAGCGCCTCGCCCACCGGCACCAGGTAGTCGCCGGGATAAAGCCCTTCGGCGATCTGCGGGTTCAGCCCATGCGCCTCGCGATACCGCTCGTAGGCGGAGCGGGCGAGCACGTCGACCTGCGCGCCGCCGTCGTTGATGTAGTACTCGCGCGTCACCTCCCAGCCGGCATGGTCCAGCAGCGCCGCCAGCGCGTCGCCGAACACCGCGCCGCGGGTGTGCCCCACATGCAGCGGCCCTGTGGGATTGGCCGACACGAACTCCACGTTGATCCGGCGGCCTCGGCCCTGGGCGGAGCGGCCATAGTCCGCCCCCGCCGTCACCGCCGCCAGCGTCGCGTCGCGCCAGACCTGCGCGTCGAGGCGCAGGTTCAGGAACCCCGGCCCTGCCACCTCGGCGGAGGTCACCCGCGCATCCGCCTCCAGCCGAGGCGCCAGCGCCTCGGCGATGTCGCGCGGCTTGGCGCGGGCGGCCTTGGCCAGCACCATGGCCGCATTGGTCGCCATGTCCCCATGGGCCGCGTCCCGCGGCGGCTCCACCGCGACGTTGGCCAGGTCCAGCCCCTCCGGCAGCACCCCGTCGCGCGCCATGGCATCCAGGCTGTCCACGACGAGCGCACGGATGTCGGCGAAGAGGTTCATGGCGGGCGTCCTTGGTGGGTTCGGCGGCGGGTTCGTCTACCATGCTGCGGCAGCGGGTCAACGAAGGAGGCCGCTCGGATGAAACCTCGCCGACCGCCCGGTCCGCTCGCGCGCCGCCTTCTGGGGTTCCGGCCGACCAGCACGCCGGGCAGCAACATGCGCCGGCTGCAGACGCGCATCGCGTGGATCGTGATCGCGCTTCTGGCGGTCGACGGCGCGCTGCGCGCGTGGGACGCCCGCGTGCTTCCGGCCAATCCGCTGACCGCGCTCGGCCTCGTTCTTCTGTCGATGGTCTATTTCGCTCAGGTGGTCGTGCTGGTTCCGTTCCTGACGTCGAACCGCTTCCGACCGAAGCCGGAGCGTCTTTTCATCGACGCCGCGACCTCCGTCGTGCTGAACATCCTGTGCTTTTCGATGCTCTACCGGCTGCTGCCGCTCCGACCGCCCGCGCAGACCGCCTACGACGCGATCTATTTCTCCGCGGTCACGTTCTCGACGTTGGGTTACGGCGACTTCGCGCCGGCGGTGCAGTTCCGGCTCGCCGCGGCCCCGCAGGCGATCCTCGGCAACCTTCATCTGGGCATCATCGTGGGGGCGGCGTTCTTCGCCACGCAACGCGTCGACCCGGCGCCTCCGCCGGGCCGCTACCGGGTCACCCCCAGAAAGCGCCGACGATGACCAACCCGAGGCAAAGCGCCGTCAGAACGTTGGTCGTGCCGAGGAACCGCATGTAGGTTTTCGTGCTCATCGCATGCTCCTCTCTCGCTTGACGTTGCACAGTATACATAGCACGAACGTTGCCGATCTGCAACTTGCCCGATGCATCACACCCGCGCCTGCGGATCCGTCAGCTGCCGATGCTCCTGCAGCGCATATCGGTCCGTCATGCCGGCGATGTAGTCCGCCACCACCCGGGCCCGCGCCGTGTCGCTGACCGCATGGACGCAGACGGCGTTCCAGTCCTCGGGCAGCAGCTGCGGCGTCTCCAGGTAGATGCGGAACAGATCCTCCACCACCTCCGTCGCCTTGCGGCGCATGCGCAGCACGCGCCAGTGGCGGTACATGCGGTCGAAGAGGAACGCCCGGATCGCGCGCAGATCCTCCACCATCTCGGGCGAGAACGCGATCAGCGGACGGCCCGCCGCGCGCACCGCCTCCGCCGATCCCGGCGCCGCCGCCTCCAGCCGCGCGCGGCTCTCGCGCAGCAGATCGTCCACGAACGCGCCGAAGACGCGGCGCAGCGCCTCGTGCAGGCGGCGCTGCGGCTCCAGCCCCGGCCAGCGCGCGTCCACCTCGGCGAAGCAGCGGCCCACCACCGGCAGCTCGGCGATCTCCTCCGCCGCGAACAGGCCCGCGCGCAGCCCGTCGTCCAGATCATGGGTGTTGTAGGCGATGTCGTCCGACAGCGCCGCCGCCTGCGCCTCGGCCGAGGCATGCTCGTGCAGCTCCAGGTCGTGCCGCGCCACGTATTCCGCCAGCGCGTAGTGCAGCCGGCCCGCATCGTCGTCCGGCCCCTCCAGCAGGGGTCCGTTATGCTTGGCCAGCCCCTCCAGCGTCTCCCAGGTCAGGTTCAGCCCGTCGAACTCGGCGTAGCGCGCCTCCAGATCCGTGACGATGCGCAGGGCCTGGGCGTTGTGGTCGAAGCCTCCATAGGGGCCCATGCAGGCGTGCAGCGCGTCCTCGCCCGTATGCCCGAACGGCGTGTGGCCCAGGTCGTGCGCCAGGGCCACGGCCTCGGCCAGGTCCTCGTTCAGGCCCAGCGTGCGCGCCAGGGTCCGCGCGACCTGCGCCACCTCGATCGAATGGGTGAGGCGGGTGCGGTAATAGTCGCCCTCATGCTCCACGAAGACCTGCGTCTTGTGCTTGAGCCGCCGGAATGCGCCGCAATGGATGATCCGGTCGCGATCCCGCTGAAAGCAGGAGCGATGCGCGCTCTCTTCCTCTCGGTAAAGCCGCCCGCGCGAGGCGTCGGGGCGGCAGGCATAGGGCGCGGTCCGGGACGACATCTCGGCCTCCGTCTTGGCGCGGAGGGCGACCGCGCCTAAGTTGCGGCGGTGTTTAGCGCGGCGCGGCCGATCCGTGAACCGTCCGCCGCCGCCCTAGGAGGTTCCGCGATGTCCGACGTTCCCGACCTCTTCGCCTCGCCCCTCTCGCAGCCGCTGGGCGACGCGCCCGCCGCGCCGCCCGAGGTCACCGACCGCGCCTTCGCCCGCCTCGCCGAGATCGCCGAGGTCGAAGGCCGCCCCATGCTGCTGCGCGTGGCGGTCGAAGGCGGCGGCTGCTCCGGCTTCCAGTACGAAATCGCGCTGGCTGAGACGGCCGAGGCCGACGACCTGGTGCTCGAAAAGGACGGTCAGCGCGTGCTGGTGGACCCGGTCTCGCTGCCGTTCCTCGCAAACGCCCGCATCGATTTCGTCGAAGAGATCGTGGGCTCCAAATTCGCCATCGAGAACCCCAACGCAACCTCCGCCTGCGGCTGCGGCGTCAGCTTTTCGATGTAGGGGCGCAGGTTCGGCGCGCGCGACGGGCGCCGTCCTCGGCCGGACGTCACAGGGACGCGGCGCCCGCGGCGTCCGGATGCGCCTCGTCGCACAGCCGGGCCGCCTCGTCGATCAGCGCCGCCGCCTCGTCCGCGCCCAGCCGCTCCGCGCGGGCGCGCAGGCGCCTCAGCTCATCCTGCAGCTCGCGCACCTTGCGGCGCGGATCGCTCCAGTCCTGCGGCATGGCGTAGGATCCTCCCGCGGAATCATCCCCCGAACCGTGACCTCCGGCCGCAGGGGGCGCAACGGCGCCTTGGTTTCAACGCAGCACCGAATGCGGCGTCGGAACGAGGCGCTCCACCACCATCTTCTCACGATCCATCAGCTCGCCGATGCGCGGCGCGAAGTGAGTTTTCCACTCCTCGGATTGATACACCGCCTCATAGAGGCGCTCCCGCTCCGCCTCGCTCTCGAACCGGCGCAGCCAGACCCACACGCCCTCATCCGTCTCGCCGCGGAACAGACCGGCGATCACCGCGCCCCGCGCCACCTGGAACGGCACGATCTCCTCCTCGAAGAATTCGACCCAGGCGTCCATGCAGCCGGGGCGGATGGCGTATCGGCGAAGCTCGTAGAACATCGGGCGGATCCTTTCTTTCGCAGCGCCTCCCCCCTCCCACGCCCGGGCCCGAGGCGCTAGGGTCGCGCGCATGGATTCCCACGCCCTCGCCCCCTCTCCCGACGCGCCCGCGCCCCAGGCGCTGCTCAAGCAGGTCTTCGGCTTCGACGCTTTCCGCCCCGGCCAGGCGGAGATCGTCGACGCCATCCTCGGCGGCCGCGACGTGCTGGCCATCATGCCCACCGGCGGCGGCAAGTCCCTATGCTATCAGCTGCCCGCGCTCGCCCTGCCCGGCGTCACGCTGGTCATCTCGCCCCTGATCGCCCTGATGCGCGACCAGGTCGCCGGCCTGCGCGAAGCGGGGGTGGAGGCCGGCGCCCTCACCTCCGCCAACGACGAGGCGGAGAACGAACGCGTCTGGGACGCCCTCGACCGCGGCACGCTCAAGCTCCTCTACCTCGCCCCCGAACGGCTCGGGGCCGCCGGCGGCCTGCTGCGCCGCCTGCCCGTGCGCCTGCTGGCCGTGGACGAGGCCCATTGCGTCAGCCAATGGGGCCACGACTTCCGCCCCGACTACCTGCGGATCGGGGAGCTGCGGCGCGCCCTCGGCAACGTGCAGACCGCCGCCTTCACCGCCACCGCGGACGCCGAAACGCGGTCCGAGATCGTCGCCAAGCTCTTCGACGCCGAACCGCAAAGCTTCCTGCGCGGCTTCGACCGGCCGGAGCTGTTCCTCAACTTCGCCGCCAAGGACAAGCCGCGCCAGCAGCTGCTCGACTTCTGCCGAGCCCGCCGCGGCCGCGCCGGCATCGTCTACGCCTCCTCGCGCAACAAGACCGAGGTGCTCGCCAAGGCGCTCAGCGACGACGGCATCCCCGCCCTCGCCTACCATGCGGGCCTCCCGTCCGAGCAGCGCGCCCACGTGCAGGACCGCTTCAACCGCGAGGACGCCCTCGTGATCTGCGCCACCGTCGCCTTCGGCATGGGCGTGGACAAGCCGGACATCCGCTACGTCGTCCATGCCGACCTGCCCAAGTCCATGGAGAGCTATTATCAGGAGATCGGCCGCGCCGGCCGCGACGGCGCCGCGGCCGACACGCTGACCCTCTTCGGCGTCGACGACATCAAGCTGCGCCGCACCCAGATCGACGAAAGCCCTGCGCCGCCCGAACGCAAGATGGCCGACCATCAGCGCCTGAACGCCCTGCTGGCCCTGGCCGAGGCGCCGCGCTGCCGCCGCCAGGTGCTGCTCGCCTATTTCGGCGAGGATCTGCCCGAGCCCTGCGGCAACTGCGACCTGTGCCGCACGCCGCCCAGGCTCTTCGACGGGACGGAGGCGGCGCGCAAGGCGCTCTCCGCCATCTACCGCACCGGCGAGATGTTCGGGGTGGAGCATCTCACCGCCGTCCTGCGCGGCGAGGCCAACGACCGAACGCGCCGCTTCGGCCACGACGCGCTCAAGGTCTTCGGCCTGGGGCGGGAGCATGACAAGCGCGCCTGGCGGGGCATCTTCCGCCAGCTCTACGCCCTCGGTCTGTGCGCCATCGACCCGCAGAAGGGCGGCTGGAGCCTGACCGACGCCGCCCGCCCCGTCCTGCGCGGCGAGGAAAGCCTGATGCTGCGCGAGGACGTGCTGACGCCGCGCGGTTCCGGCGGCGGCTCGGGCTCCGGCGGCGGTTCCGGCGGCGGCGGCCGCGGCGCCGGCGCCGGCGGCGACGCCCGCAACGCCCCCGCCGCCCTGCTGGCCGAAGCGGACGAGCCCCTCTTCACCGCCCTGCGCGCCCTGCGCCGCAAGCTTGCCGAGGCCCAGTCCGCCCCCGCCTACGTGGTCTTCCCCGACCGCACGCTGATCGAAATGGCGACGCTCAAACCCGCGACCCTCGACGATCTCGCCCAGGTCCCCGGCGTCGGCGCGGCCAAGCTGCAGCGCTACGGCCGCGCGTTCCTGGCCGTGATCCGCGGCGAGGACCCGGCCGAGGAGCATCCCGCCCGCGACCGTCTGGCCGCCACCGACGGCGCCGGCGCCCTCTTCGACCGCCTGCGCGAGGCCCAGGTCGCCCTGCAGCGCGGCGCCGACGGAACCGGCAAGCCCCTCAGCTGCACCCAAGCGACCCTCGCCAAGATCGTGGAGCGGCGGCCGCGAAGCCTCGACGCCCTCGCCGACATCCCCGGCATGGGCGAGGCCAAGGCCGACCGCTTCGGCGCCGCGTTCCTCTCCATCCTCGCAGACGACGCCTGAGCCCCGCCGCGCCTAACCGATGATCTTCCTGATCCAAGGCTGGAGGCATAGGGATCGAATGCGTTCGGGGTCGTCGGCAAAGGCGTTCCAGGCGTGGCAGCAGGCGTCGACGATGGCGCCGAAGTCCGGGAAGACGCGCAGGCTGAGGAAGCGTTCGCGCAGCCAGAGCCAGACGCGCTCTATGGGGTTGAGCTGCGGCGAGTAGGGTGGCAGCGGGACGAGGGTGACGTTGGGCGGAACCCGGAGGGCCTTTGCGCCGTGCCAGCCGGCGCGGTCGAGGACCATGACGGCGTGCTCGTCTTCGGGGATCGTCTCGGCGAAGGCGTCGAGGAAGATCTGCATGGCCTGCGTGCCGACCTCCTGCAGGACGAGGCCGAAGGCGGCCTCGCCGTCGGGGCGGGCGGCGCCGAAGACGTAGGTCCACTCGAAGCGTTGGTCCTGGCGGCCCGGCGGACGCCGCCCCCGGCTCCACCAGCGATGGCAGAGGCGCCCCTTGTGGCAGACCCGCATCTCGTCCTGGAACCACAGGGTGATCCGCTTGCCGGGGTGCGCCTCGGCCGCCGCCTTCAACGCCGCGCGGAGCCCCTTTTTTTCGAAGCGGCGCTGCGCGGCCTCGTCGGTCTTCGGTTGAACCGGCCGCGTCTTCTGGCGCGAGAAGCCTTCGCGCCGAAGGATGCGCGACAGCCTCTGCGGCGTCAGGCGCTTGTCGAAGCGCGCCTCGATCCAGCGGCAGAGGTCCGGCAGGGTCCAGGCACTCACGCCGTCCGTCTCGGGGTCGGGGCCGCGGTAGATCCGGTCGAAGAGCAGCGCCAGTTCCGCCTCGCTCAGCGCCGGAGGTCGCCCCGGCAGCGGGCGGTCGCGCACCCCGGCGGGTCCTTTGGCGTTGTAGCGGAGCACTGCGTCCCGCAACGCCTGCCGCTCCATGCCCGCCGCCGTCGCCGCGTCCGCCCGGCTCATGCCGTCGAGCGCGTTGGCGATCGCCAGCAGCCGTCGCGCCGCACGGTTGCTCCGCTCCCGCCCCACCAGCGCCCGCAGTTCCTCCGCCGTCAGATCGTCCCGGATCTCCAACGCTCGGCCCATGTTGCCTCCGTCTGCCCGTTTCAGGCAACGGAATCGCGGATCGGCGCGCAGGGGAATCCTGCAGCAGAGTCAGAGCTTTCGCGCGGCGGTATGAGCCCCGCCGCGCGCGTCCCTCGGGGGCCGTCGCCCGGCGCACAGGCCCGCCCGGCGCACAGACCCGCGCGGCGCAGGCTGGAGGGCGGGCCGACGCTCTTGCCGCAA
>JBCBYE010000087.1:0-10292 GCA_039816075.1 Pseudomonadota bacterium
CCCCCCCGCCCGCCCCCGCCGCCGCCCGATCGGGGGCGCGCGCGGCGCGTCGCGTCGCGGTGAGCGCTTCGGGACGGGCGGCCTCGGGCTTGGCGGCCTCGGGCTTGGCGGGGGCGCGGGTGGCGATCACCGCCGGCGCCTCGGGCCTGGGGGCGGCGATGGCGGATGCGTTCGCGGCGGAAGGCGCGCGCGTGGCCGTCTGCGACGCGGATGCGGCCGCGGTGGAGGCGTTCGCGCATGCGCGACCGGGCAGTCTGGCGAGGGTTGCGGACGTGGCCGACGAGGGGGCTCTGGGCGCGTTCTTCGACGAGGTGGAAGCCGACTGGGGCGGCGCGGACGTGGTCTGCGCCAATGCCGGCACGGCGGGACCGTCCGGCGCGGTGCAGACGCTGTCGCTGGAGGATTGGCGCGCCTGCCTCGCCGTGGGCCTCGACGGCACGTTCCTGACGGCGCGCTGGGCGGCGCGGGTCCTGGGCGATCAAGGCTCGGGGCTGCTGCTGCTGACCGCCTCCACCGCCGGCCTGCACGGCTATCCGGGGCGCCTGCCCTATGCGGCCGCGAAATGGGGCGTCATCGGCATGATGAGGTCGCTGGCGATGGAGCTGGGTCCAAGCGGCGTGCGGGTCAACGCGCTCTGCCCCGGCGCCGTGGAGGGGCCGCGCATGGACCGGGTCGTCGCGGCCGAAGCGGCGGCGGGCGGCGAGACCGAGGCGATGCGCGCGCCCGCTACGTGCAGGGCGTGTCCCTGCGCAGCTGGGTCCGGGCGGAGGACGTGGCGTCGGCGGCGCTGTTCCTGGCCTCGTCCGCCGGGGCGCGCATTTCGGGCCAGGCGCTGGCCGTGGACGGACATACGGAAACCCTGGGACCCTGGGAGGGGACATGACGCGCAAGGCGGCGATCTTGGGAGGCGGCGTGATCGGCGGCGGTTGGGCCGCGCGGTTCCTGCTGATGGGCTGGGACGTGGCGGTGTTCGACCCAGACCCGCAGACGGAGCGCAAGATCGAGGCGGTGCTGGCCAACGCCCGCGCGGCGTTGCCGCAGCTCTACGATGCGGCGCTGCCGGCGGAGGGGCGGCTGAGCTACGCCCCGACGGTGGAGGCGGCGGTCGACGACGCCGCCTGGGTGCAGGAAAGCGGGCCGGAGCGGCGCGATGTGAAGGCGGCCATCCTCGGCCCGGCCTGCGCCGCGCTGACGGAGGGGGCGGTGCTGGGGTCGTCCACCTCGGGTTTCACGCCCTCGTCCTTGCAGGCGGGGCTGCCGGACCCGTCGCGCCTGGTGGTGGCGCATCCCTTCAACCCCGTCTACCTGCTGCCGCTGGTGGAGATCGTGGCGGGGGAGGCGACGGCGCCCGCGGCGGTCGAGACCGCCTGCACCGTGCTGGAGGGGCTGGGGATGAAGCCCCTCGTGGTGCGGCGGGAGATCGACGCCCATATCGCGGACCGGCTGCTGGAGGCGGTGTGGCGCGAATCGCTGTGGCTGATCAAGGACGGCGTCTGCACCACCGAGGAGCTCGACGATGCCATCCGCTACGGCTTCGGCCTGCGCTGGGCGCAGATGGGCCTGTTCGAGACCTACCGCATCGCGGGCGGCGAGGCCGGCATGGCGCATTTCCTCGCGCAGTTCGGGCCGGCGCTGCAATGGCCCTGGACCAAGTTGATGGACGTGCCGGATCTGGACGCGGCGCTGGTCGATCGCATCGCGTCGCAGTCCGACGATCAGGCGCGCGGGCGCGACGTCCGCGCGTTGGAGGCGGAGCGAGACGGCAACCTCGTGGCGATCCTGCGGGCGCTGAAGGCGCGCGACGCGGCGGCGGGCGCGCTGCTGAACGCGACGGAGGCGCGCCTGCGCGACGGCTGAGCGCCGTCCGCGGTTCAGGAGGTCGGCGCTGGGCGCAGCGGGGCCACCGGAGCGCGGCGCGGGGAGTTTTCCGTGCCGCCGTCGCCGCCTGCGGCGGCGGGCGCGGGGGTCGGGGCTGGCGCGGCGGCGGCGACGCGCCGCTCTTCGCCGCCCGGTCTGGGCACGGGCAGGCGCTGTCCCGGCGCGGGCGTCGCGGCCTCCGCTCGGACCGAGGGAGGCGGCGCCTCTTCGCGTCCGGCGCGGGCGGCGGCGACGGAGGCGGCGGAGGGGCGCGGGGCCGCGGCGGCCAGACGGGATTCCTGCACGCCCACTGCGTCGCCGTTGGCCGATTTCAGCGACGCGACCACGGCCGCCAGATGCGTCAGCTTGGTGTCGTCGGCCATGCGGCTGGCGTCGAAGACCCCGAGGCTGGCGATCACGGCGCGGTCCTGCACCTGGGTGAAGCCGCGCCAGAACTTGTCGCCCAGGACCGGGACCACCTGGTCGCCCTTGTCCTCCACGAGGATGTAGAGCGTGTCGTCCACGCGCCGTTCTTCGAGGATGCGCACCGCGGCGGCCGCGCCGCCCATGCCGGCGGTGGCCCGGCCCGCGTCGGAGCGGAGGAAGGCCGCCAGTTCGTCGAAGGCCGCGTCCTCGCCCCCGTCGCCGGTGAAGAGCGGGCCTTCGCCGATGGAGAGCGTGACGAGACCGTTGACCAATGCGGGGCGCGGGATGGGCAGGTTCGGCGCCGCGTTGGAGCTGACCGGCGGGGCGCCGCCGGCCAGCGCGCAATCCTCGATCAGAACGAAGGTCGCGGCGCCCTGCGGCTGCACGCTGCCGGGATCGACGCAGAAGCCGGCCGGCGGCGCCACGCGAATGTCGCGGCCGCCGGCCTGCACGGTGACGGGGCGGCCGCCCTGGCGCGGCGGACCGGCGTTGAAGAGCGCGCCGGGCGCGTCGGCCACGAGGCCGGCCGTCTGCTCGCAGCCCGGCAGGACGAGCAGCGCCAGCGCCAGCGCCGCGGGGCCGACGAGGCCGAGCCACGCGGCGCGCCCGGGGGCGCCGCGCGGCGTCGGCGGGGCGGCCCCCGCGAGGGACGGATCGCCGGCGGTCACAGGTCGGCGTAGACGTGCTTTTCCTCGGCCCCGCCCGGATGCGTGACGGCGCCGAAGCGGGCGGACCCGACGAGCTGCGCGTACTTCCAGATCGAGCCCGAGGCGTAGATGGTCTCGCGCGGGCCTTTCCACTCGGCCTTGCGCTGCGCCAGCTCGTCCTCCGTCAAGGCGACGCTGATCTCGCCGGTGACGGCGTTGATGGTGATCATGTCGCCGTCTCGCAGGATGCCGATGGGGCCGCCATGGGCGGCCTCCGGCCCGACATGGCCGACGCAGAAGCCGCGCGTGGCGCCGGAGAAGCGGCCGTCGGTGATCAGCGCGACCTTCTTGCCCATGCCCTGGCCCGAAAGGGCGGCGGTGGTGGCCAGCATCTCGCGCATGCCGGGGCCGCCCGCCGGCCCCTCGTTGCGGATGACGATGACCTCGCCTTCCTTGTAGGCGCGCTTCTGCACGGCCTCGAAAGCGTCCTCTTCGCATTCGAAGACGTTGGCGGGGCCTGTGAAGACCATGTCCTCTTCGGTCATGCCGGCGACCTTCACGATCGCGCCGTCGGGGGCCAGGTTGCCCTTCAGGCCCACGACGCCGCCCCATTTGCTGAGCGGCGTTTCGACGGGGTGGACGACGCGGCCGTCGGCCTTGCCCTTCATCTCGTCGAGGACTTCGCCCATGACCTTGCCGGTGACGGTCATGCAATCCTCGTGGATCAGGCCGGCGCGGCGCAGCTCCTTGAGGACGATGGGCACGCCGCCGGCCTCGTAGAGGTCCTTGGCGACGTACTGGCCGCCGGGCTTGAGGTCCACGAAATAGGGAGTGTCGCGGAAGATGTCGGTGACGTCCTCCAGCGTGAACGCGATGCCCGCCTCGTGCGCGATGGCCGGCAGATGCAGGCCGGCATTGGTGCTGCCGCCGGTGCAGGCGACGACGCGCGCGGCGTTCTCCAGGCTTTTGCGGGTGACGATGTCGCGGGCGCGGATGTTCTTCTCGATCAGGTTCATCACCGCCTGGCCCGAGGCCTCGGCCCATTGGTCGCGGCTTTCATAGGGCGCCGGCGCGCCGGACGAGAGCGGCAGCGCCAGGCCGATGGCCTCGGACACGCAGGCCATGGTGTTGGCGGTGAACTGGCCGCCGCAGGCGCCGGCGGAGGGGCAGGCGACGCGCTCGAGGATGTCGAGCGCGGCGTCCGAAAGGCTGCCGGACTGGTGCCGGCCGACGGCTTCGAACATGTCCTGCACGGTCAAGTCGCGGGTCGCGAAATCCTCCGGCACGTCGGCGCCGGCGGGCGTGCGGCCCGGCAGGATGGAGCCGCCGTAGAGAAAGACCGAGGGCGTGTTCAGCCGCACCATGGCCATCATCATGCCCGGCAGCGACTTGTCGCAGCCGGCGAGGCCGACCAGCGCGTCGTAGGAGTGGCCGCGCATGGTCAGCTCCACCGTGTCGGCGATCCAGTCGCGCGACACCAGCGAGGCGCGCATGCCTTCGTGGCCCATGGCGATGCCGTCGGTCACGGTGATGGTGGTGAACTCGCGCGGGGTGCCCTGCGCCGCCTTCACGCCCAGCTTCACCGCCTGCGCCTGGCGGTTGAGCGCGATGTTGCAGGGCGCCGCCTCGTTCCAGCAGGTCGCCACGCCGACGAGGGGACGGTGGATCTCGTCGTCCGTCAGGCCCATCGCGTAGAGGTAGGACCGGTGCGGCGCGCGCGCCGGGCCTTCGGTGACGTGGCGGCTGGGCAGACGGTTCTTGAGGTCGGTGCGGGCGTCCATGGCTGGGGCGTCGTCCTTCGGGCGTTGTCCTTGCCGCGGCGCGCCGACGCGGCCGCGGGGTCGTTTCCTCCAACGAGAAGGCGAACGTTCCCCTCGAAAAGCCCGCCGAACGGCACGTTATGCGCCCCCGGCGGCGGCGGAAAGGGCGAAAGCGCGCCGCGCCGCGCCCGGCGCCGCTGAACGGAAACTGAATCGACATTCATGGACCCTTCGCGATGCCGCCGCTATGCTGCGCGGATGTTCGGAGGTCGGGTCGGAGCCCGCCGCCCCGGGCGGAGAGCGAATGAACCGTTTCGTCCATCCCTTGCAGGCCTTCGCCGAGCCGGCCCGCGCCGGCGCCGGGCCGTGGCGCACCCTGCTGGGGTTGGCGCTGACCGGCGCCATGCTGCTGATCTTCGTGCAGGCGGCGCGGCTGGGCATGGCGGTGTTCCTGTTCGGCGAGGACGGCGCCATCGCGCTGCGCGAGCAGCCGGAGGTGGCGGCCGAGTTCGCCTCGCCCGCCAAGCCGGTCGGCGTGCTGCTGATGCTGGGCGCGTTCGTGGCGATCTGGCCGGCGCTGTGGGTGGTGCTGCCCCTGGTGCACAAGCGGCCGGCGCGCACCCTTTTCGGGCCGGATGGGACGATCGCGTGGCGCCATTTCCGCATAGGCGTGGCGCTGGCGCTGGTCCTCGGGTCCGTCGCCTGGTCGCCGCTTCTGTTCCGGCACGGCCCGTCGATCGTCGCCTATGCGGACATCCGGGCCTGGGCGATCGTCGCGCTGCTGGCGCTGCCCTTCATCTTCGTGCAGTCCGCGGCGGAGGAGCTGCTGTTTCGCGGCTACCTGCTGCAGCAGTTCGCCGCGCGCACCTGGTCGATCCTGGGCTGGTCCGTGGCGCCCTCGCTGCTGTTCGCCATGGCGCATCCGGCGGAGGGGAGCATCCTGGGGATCTCCTGGTTCCACTTCGTCTTCGGACTGATCATGGCCGCCGTCACCTCGCGCACCGCCAATCTGGGCGCGGCGATGGGCATGCATTTCGGCAACAACATCGTGAACCTGCTGCTTGTGGCGCCGGCGCACATGATCTCCGGCCTGGCGCTCTATTCGGTTCCGGACAGCGTGGACACGACGTCGCCGCTGGTCACCTACCTGGTGGTGATGTTCATCGGCGCGGCGATCTTCATGGGGCTGATGGACCTGCGCTTCATCCGCGAGTACCGCGCCGCGCGGCGTCTGCGCGCGGAGGCCGCGACGGCTGAGGGCGAGGCGGCGCGGGGCGAGACGGCGGAGGCGGGATCGCGCAAGGATCCGGACGAAGCGCGGCGCATGGCGGCGGAGTAGCCGCGCCTCAGTACTCGTTCGGGTCCCGGTCCGCCTCCTTGCGCGACGTGCGGGAGCCGAAGGCGGCGCGACAGGCCAGCGCGATGACCAGCCACGCCGCGGCGAGGCCCAGAAGCAGCATCGCGCCATCGCTCATGAGATCGGGAAAAGCCCAGGCGAGGCCGCCCACGATCACCAGGGCGCCGGAGAGGCCCATGAAGACGAACTCCCCCACGAAGGCCTCCAGCACCAGGACCAGCAGGGCCAGGGCGAGAAAGACCAGGAAGCTCGGCGGCCAGGTCAGCAGGGTGTCCATGGTTCAGCGCTCCCACGGGCCGGCGACGGGGGCGGGATCCGATGCGGAATCGGCGGCGTCCGGGCCGCCGCCAGGCGCAGACGGGCCTGCGCGCGGCGGGGTCGGCGGGAGCGGCGGCGCGGCGTCGGGCCCGTCGCCCTTGCCCAGCATGCCGGCCCCCAGCGCCGCGATGCCCGTGAAGCTTTGCGCGAGATCGGCGGGCAGCACGACGAACTTCGACGACGGCGAGCGGCCCATCTGCTCCACCGCCGCGATCTGCTTGCGGGCCACCTCGTAGCGCAGGGCGTCGAGCCCGCCCTCGCGGATCGCCATGGCCACCATGCGCGTGGCGTCGGCCTCGGCCTGGGCGCCCAGCCGGCGCGCTTCGGCCGCCTTGTCGGCGGCGTAGAGCTCCGCATCGGCGGCGAGCTCGGCGGCGCGCTTTTCGCCCTCGGCCTTGGCGACGGCGGCGCGCCGCTCCCTCTCTGCGTTGAGCTGGAGAAGCATGGCGCGGCGGGTTTCCTGATCGACCTCGACGTCCACGATCTCGGCCCGCGTGATGTCCACGCCCCATTCGGAGGCCATGGCGTCCAGCGTCTCTCTCAGCTCCTGGCTGAGGGCGGCGCGGTTGGACTGGACGGTGTCGAATTCGACGCCGCCGAGGATGGAGCGGACCGCGCCGGTGACGGAGGTCATGATGCCGCCCTGCACGTCGCGGATGCGGTAGATGCTGAGCGACGGGTCCGTGATCCGGAAGAAGGTGGAGACGGTGACGCGGATCGGCGCGTTGTCCTTGGTGATGACGTCCATGGGCTGATCCTCGATGCGGCGTTCGAGGATGTCGATGCGATGGGCGACGCGGTCGATGAAGGGCGTGATGAGGTTCGGGCCGGGGCCGAGGGTGGCGCGGTACTTGCCGAAGCGCTCGATCACCGCCTTCTGGCTCTGCGGGACGATGACGATGCCGCGGGTGACGATCAGCAGCACCACGGCGATGAGCGAGAGCGACAGCAGGAGCGTGTCGCTGATCGGGATCTGGGCGAGCGCGGTTTCGAGGTCCATGGCCGGGGCGGGCCTCCGTCAGGTCGGGTCTGAGCGAGGTTCTATCGGGTTCGGACGGCGGGGGGGAGGCCCTGGGACCTGCGGCGTCGCGCGCCGGCGTCCCGAGCACGGACGCCCGTCGCTGACGCGGCCGCCCTGTCGTTCCGATCCGCCGAGAGCCGGCGGGGCGCGGCGGGCCGCCGGATAGGGCGCATGCAGGGCGATGGGTTGACGGTCGCGGAAGGCGGCGACCGGTTTTCTCGTGCGGACAGGATGACCGTTCCGCCGGTTGCGCCCCGTTCCGTCTCGTTCTGGACTTGATCGAAGGTTGGCGAGCGGGGACCTCGGGCGCGCGGGGCGCCCGAGGGAGCGGTCTTGGGGTCAGCCCTGGGGCTGCGGCTCCAGTCCGCCGTCGCCGCGGGGGCGTTTGCCCGCCTTGGGGATGGCGGCGAGGCCCGGGCGGTTGGCGCCGGCATCGCCGCTCGGCGCGTCGCCCTCGTCGTCGGAGCGGTCCAGCGGTTCGCCGCGGATCACCTTGCCGATCTCGTCGCCGGTCAGGGTTTCGTATTCCAGCAGACCCTGCGCCAGCGCTTCGAGATCGTCGCGCTGATCGGTGAGGATCCGCTTGGCGGTCTCGTAGCCTTCGTCCACGATCTGGCGCACTTCGGCGTCGATCAGCTTCTGCGTCTCGGGCGAGACGTTGGACTGGCCCTGATAGGCCCCGAGATAGCTCTGCTGCTCGTTGGCGTAGTCGATGTTGCCGAGCTTTTCCGACATGCCGAACTGGGTCACCATCGCCCGGGCGATCTTGGACACCTGCTGGATGTCGGACGAGGCGCCGGAGGTCACGTTCTCCGACCCGAACACGAGTTCTTCGGCCACCTTGCCGCCCATCGCCATGGCGATCTTGGAGCGATACTTGGTGTAGCTGATCGAAAGGTGATCCCGCTCCGGCAGGCTCAGCACCAGGCCCAGCGCACGGCCGCGCGGAATGATGGTCGCCTTGTGGATCGGATCATGCTGCGGGACGTTGAGGCCGACGATGGCATGGCCGGCCTCGTGATACGCGGTCAGCTTCTTTTCGTCCTCGGTCATGACCATGGAGCGGCGTTCCGCGCCCATCATGATCCGATCTTTGGCGGTCTCGAAATCGTCCATCGTCACCAGACGCTTGCCGAGGCGCGCGGCGGTCAGGGCGGCTTCGTTGACCAGGTTCGCAAGGTCGGCGCCGGAAAAACCGGGCGTGCCGCGGGCGATGACCTTGAGGTCCACGTTCGGGGCCAGCGGCACCTTGCGGGCGTGGACGTGCAGGATCTTCTCGCGGCCCGCCACGTCGGGGTTCGGCACGGTGACCTGACGGTCGAAGCGGCCGGGACGCAGCAGCGCGGGGTCGAGCACGTCCGGGCGGTTGGTGGCGGCGATGAGGATCACGCCCTCGTTCGCCTCGAAGCCGTCCATCTCCACCAGCAGCTGGTTGAGGGTCTGCTCCCGCTCGTCGTTGCCGCCGCCGTAGCCCGCGCCGCGGTGGCGGCCGACGGCGTCGATCTCGTCGATGAAGACGATGCAGGGGGCGTTCTTTTTCGCCTGCTCGAACATGTCGCGCACGCGGCTGGCGCCGACGCCCACGAACATTTCGACGAAGTCGGAGCCCGAGATGGTGAAGAACGGCACGCCGGCCTCGCCCGCGATGGCGCGCGCCAGCAAGGTCTTACCGGTGCCCGGAGGGCCGACCAGAAGCGCGCCCTTGGGGATCTTGCCGCCGAGACGGGAGTACTTCTGCGGGTCCTTGAGGAACTCGACGATCTCTTCGAGCTCTTCCTTCGCCTCGTCGATGCCTGCGACGTCGTCGAAGGTGACCTTGCCCGAGCGTTCGGTCAGCAGCTTGGCCTTGGATTTGCCGAAGCCCATGGCGCCGCCGCGGGCGCCCCCCTGCATGCGGTTGAGGAAGAAGATCCACACGCCGATCAGGATCAGCATCGGCAGCCAGAAGCCCAGCGTGCTGAGCAGGCCCGAGCTCTGTTGCGGCTCCACGCGGATTTCCACGTCGTTGGCGCGCAGGTCCGGGATCGGGTCCGTGCCGCCCGGCTGGATGGTCTGGAACTCCGCCCCCGAGGCGAAGCGTCCGGTGATCCGCTCCCCATCGATGACGACGTTCGCCACCTGGCCGTTTTCGACCCGCTGCAGGAAGTCGGAGTAGGGAATGTTCGTGCCCTGGCGGGGCCCGCCGCCCTCTTGGAAGACGCTGAACAGCGCCACGAGCAAAAGGATCACGACGGCCCAGAAGGCCAGGTTTTTGGCGTTGCCCAAAGGACGTCTCCTGTTGGCGCGCCCGAATCGGCGCGTCGCGTTGGCCTACGATGTATGCACCATAGAAGGGGTTTCAACGCGAGGGGGCGTGACCGGACGGCGCGGGGGCGAGGTCGAGCGCCTGAGCCAGCCGGTCTTCGGCCGGCGGTCCGAGACCGGCGAGCGGGGCGGCGACGAGGCGGCCTGCGCAACGCAGACCGGGCGCGACGACGCGCGCCGCGCGCGGCGCGGCGGCCCAGGCGACGGGCGAGGGCAGGTCGAGCGCGCGAAGCTCGGCGAGGCCGTCTTCGCCGAGGGCGCCGATCTCGCCCGCGTCGCCGAGGCGCCAGCGCCGGTCCCACAGGCCCCGGGTCGGCGGAGGCGCGGCCGCGGGTTCTCGATGCAGGATCACGTCTCCGTCAGCGCTTTCGGACGAGGCGAGAACGCCGGCGAGGCTGCGCGCGGGCATGGGCGCGGCGTCGGCGAGGGCGATGTCCAGCGATGCCAGGGCGGCGTGGCGCGGCGCATGCGCGTCGCCCGACAGGGCCTGCATAAGGCGCGCCAGGGCGCGGCGGCGGATCGGCGGCGGGGCGTCGCGCCAGGCGGACCGGCGAAGCCGCAGTTCGCCCGCCCCGCCGATGCGGGCGGCCTCGCGGATGGCG
>JBCBYE010000266.1:0-6151 GCA_039816075.1 Pseudomonadota bacterium
CGACGGACGCCGCCGGGCCGTCCCGCGACCGGCGCCCCGGACCTGATCCGGGGCCTCCTCGGGCGCCGCCGGGCGCCTCGGCCGGGACGGCGCGGCGCGCTGCGCTGTCGCCCTCGCCGTCCGCCGCGCTAGAACCGCCCGCATGGACGCGCCCGCCTCGCCCCCGCTCTCGCCCCGCTTCGCCGACTGGTTCTCCCGTCGCGGCTGGGCGCCGCATCCGCACCAGCTGGAGCTGCTGCGCCGCGCCCGCCTCGGCGGCGCCGACCTGCTCGTCGCCCCCACCGGCGGCGGCAAGACGCTCGCCGGCTTCCTGCCCACGCTGACCGCGCTCGAAACCGACCCGCCCCCGGGCCTGCACACCCTCTACGTCTCCCCCCTCAAGGCGCTGGCCGCCGACATCCGCCGCAACCTCGCCGCGCCCATCGAGGAGATGGGCCTGTCGATCCGCGTCGAGGACCGCACCGGCGACACCCCGCAATCCCAACGCAAGCGCCAGCGCGCCGACCCGCCGCATATACTGCTGACCACGCCCGAATCCCTCGCCCTCCTGCTCAGCTACGAGGATGCGCCCCGCATCTTCGGCTCGCTCTCCCGCGTCATCGTCGACGAGGCGCATGCGCTGGCGGAGAACAAGCGCGGCGACCAGCTCGCCCTCGGCCTCTCGCGCCTGCGCGCGCTGGCACCCTATCACACCGTCGTCGGCCTTTCGGCCACGGTGGAGGACCCGCCGGCGCTGGCCCGCTGGCTGCGCCCGGACGACTGCCGCCTGCTGCTCGCCGATCCCGGCCCCGAGCCCGACATCGCCATGATGGAGATCGCCGAGGACCCGCCCTGGGCCGGCCAGGGCGGCCGCTACGCCGCCGCCGCCGTGATGGACCATGTCCGCAACGCCCGAACCACGCTGGTCTTCATCAACACCCGCGCCCAGGCGGAGCTGTTCTTCCAGGCCCTCTGGGCCGTCAACGCCGAAGCCCTGCCCATCGCCATCCACCACGGCTCCCTCGACCGCGAGGCCCGCCAGCGGGTCGAGGCCGCCATGGCCGAGGGCGCCCTGCGCGCCGTGGTCTGCACCGGCAGCCTCGATCTGGGCATCGACTGGGGCGACGTGGACCTGGTGATCCAGGTCGGCGCCCCCAAGAACGTCAAGCGGCTCGTCCAGCGCATCGGCCGCGCCAATCACCGCTACAACGCCCCCTCGCGCGCGCTGATCGTGCCCGCCAACCGCTTCGAGGTGCTGGAATGCCGCGCGGCGCTGGATGCGGTGCTGGACCATGATCTCGACGGATCCGGCCCGCGCATCGCGCCGCTCGACGTGCTCTGCCAGCACATCCTCTGCCTCGCCTGCTCCGGGCCGCTCCAGGCCGACGCGCTCTTCGACGAGGTGCGCCTCGCCGGCCCCTTCGCCGATCTCGACCGCGCGGCCTTCGACCGCTGCATCGAATTCTGCGCCACCGGCGGCTATGCCCTGCGCGCCTACGACAAGTGGCAGCGCCTCAAGGAGGGGCCGGAGGGCGTCTGGTCCCTGCGCGATCCGCGCGCCGCGCGGAACATCCGCATGAATCTCGGCACCATCGTCGCCGCCGAGACCCTCGGCGTGAAGCTCGCCGGCCGCCGCGGCGGCGGGCCAAAGCTGGGCGAGGTGGAGGAGGATTTCGCCGCCACGCTCGTGCCCGGCGACACCTTCCTGATCGGCGGCGAGGTGGTGCGCTACGAGGGCCTGCGCGAAATGACGCTGGAGGTCTCCCGCGGCGCCCATCGCGAACCCAAGATCGCCGTCTTCGGCGGCTATCGCCTCGCCACCTCCACCGTGCTCAGCCGCCGCGTGCAGGAGCTGCTGAACGACCGCGCCGCCTGGCCGCGCCTGCCGGGGCACACCCGCGACTGGCTGGCGATGCAGGCCGACCGCTCGGCCCTGCCCTCGCCCGATGGCCTGCTGGTGGAGACCTTTCCGCGCGGCGATCGCTGGAACCTGTGCATCTACGGCTTCGCCGGACGCAACGCGCACCAGACGCTCGGGCTGCTGATCACGAAAAGAATGGAGACGGCGGGCCTCGACCCCATCGGCTTCGTCGCCAACGACTACGCCCTGCTGGTCTGGAGCCTCGCCGAGGTCGAGGACCCTGCGCCCCTGTTCGAGGCGGAGGGGCTGCGCGACGGGCTCGAAGGGTGGCTGGGCGAGAACGCGGTGATGAAGCGCACCTTCCGCGCCGCCGCCGTCGTCGCCGGGCTGATCGAGCGGAACATGCCCGGCCAGCGCAAGACCGGCCGGCAGGCGACGTTCAGCTCCGACATCCTCTACGACACGCTGCGCAAATACGACCCCGGCCACCTGATGATGGAGATCACGCGGCAGGAGGCCATGCGCGGCCTGGTGGATTTCGACCGCATCGAGGAGATGTGCGCCCGCGCCGCCGGCCGCGTGCAGCATGTGCGCGCCGCCTTCGTCACCCCCCTCGCCGCGCCCCTGCTGCTGGAGCAGGGCCGCGTGCCCATCAAGGGCGCCGGGGAGGAGCGGATGCTCGCCGAGCAGGCCGAGGCGCTGATGGCCGAGGCCGGCCTGACCTGACCGGACGCGCCGGGTCCGTCCCGGCCCGCGGGGGACGGGGGTGCGCCCCTCGGGGGGATCGACCCCCCTCGTGACGCGGCCGCGCGGAGCGCGGCTGGCCAGGTCTCATTAGGCGGGTCTTGGGGGATGGTTTTCGCAGTTGGCTGAGAAGGCCTTGGGGAGGCCTTCGCCGAGCGTGCGGCGAGTCGTCGCCCAGCGTTCAACGCCAGGTCCGGCGGGGCCTCGAGGCCGAGCCGGCTCCGCGCGGTCGCTGCGCGCCTTGACCCTTTCGACGACCCGCCGTCCGCGCAACCGGTGCTGCAGGCCTCGCCGGCGCAGGCTGGAGGGCGGGCCGACGCTCTTGCCGCAAGGCAAGGCGTTCGGGGCGGCCGGAAGCGCGCCGCGTCCCATTCGGGGCGTCCGGCGTCGTTTCGGGGCGCGACCGGGGCGGCGCGACAGGGCCTCATGTCTCGGCCATGGCCCTTCTCGTCTCCTTCGCGGCGCTTTTCCTGTCGGTCGTCTTCGTTCAGCTGGGCGCCGGCGCGCTCGGGCCGCTCGACGTGCTGTCGGGCGCCGCGGAAGGGTTCTCCACGCGGCAGATCGGCCTGCTCGGCTCCGCTCACTTCGTCGGCTTCTTCGTCGGCTGCTGGTGGGCGCCCCGGATCACCGGGCGCGCGGGGCACAGCCGCGCCTTCGCCGCCTTCGCCGCCGCCGGCGCCATCGGCGCCCTCGCCCATCCCATGTGGATCGACCCCTATGCCTGGGCCGGCATGCGCGTGCTGTCCGGCTTCGCCGTCGCCGGATGCTACACGGTCATCGAGAGCTGGCTGCAGGGCAAGGTCGACAACGACACCCGCGGGCGCGTCGTCGGCGGCTACCGGGTGGTGGACCTGCTGGCGAGCCTCGGCGCCCAGGCCATGATCGCGGTGCTGCCGCCGGCGGCCTACGCCTCGTACAACCTGGTCGCGATGCTGTGCTGCCTGTGCCTGGTGCCCCTGGCGGTCACGCGCGCCACGCCGCCGCCCTCGCCGACCGCGCCGCGGCTGCGGCCGCTGGCGGCGATGCGGCTGAGCCCGCTGGGCGCCGCGGGCGTCTTCGCCGCGGGCGTGACCATGCCCGCCTTCCGCATGGCCGGTCCGGTCTACGGGCTTGAGGTGGGGCTCGACGCGGCGGGCCTGGCGCTGTTCCTCGCCGCAGCCGTGGCGGGGGGCGCGCTGGCGCAGATGCCGGCGGGCTGGCTGGCGGACCGCTACGACCGGCGGCACGTGCTGATCGGACTGTCGCTGGCCGCCGTGGGGGCCTGTCTGGGGCTGGCGGCCGGAGGCGCCGCGTCGGTGGAGGCGGCGATGATCGGCAGCTTCCTGTTCGGCTTCATCGCCTTCCCGGTCTTTTCCGTCTCCTCCGCCCATGCCAACGACTTCGCGTCGGAGGGCGGCGCGGTGGAACTGAACGCGGCGCTGATGTTCATCTACGGCATGGGCGCCATCCTCAGCCCGCTGATCGCGACGGAACTGATCCAGCGCTACGGGCCCGGCGCGATGTTCGCCTTCATCGCGGCGGCCCATGCGGCGCTGGCCGGATACGGCCTGTGGCGCATGACCCGCCGCGGCGCGCCGGCGGAGCGCAAGCCCTACCGGTATCTGCCGCGCACCAGCTTCGTGCTGAGCCGGCTGCTGGGGCGGCGGCGCTGACCCGTCGCCCGAGGCGCCGGCGTCGACCCCGCCTTGCCGACGCCGGCGCCCCCGCCTTTTCCCGGAGCCCGGGCGGTCGCGTCGCGCGCGCCCCGCCAGCGCCCCGCCTCTGGCCGGCGCCGCGCGCGCCATGCTAGAGCCCGCGCGTCCCGAGACGGAGCCTGTCCGCCATGTCCCGCCAACGCATCCTCATCACCTCCGCCCTGCCCTACATCAACGGCGTCAAGCATCTGGGGAACCTCATCGGCTCCCAGCTGCCGTCGGACGCCTATGCGAGGGTGATGCGCCAGCGCGGGCACGAGGTGCTGTTCATCTGCGCCACGGACGAGCACGGCACGCCCACGGAGCTCGCCGCGGCCAAGGCCGGCAAGAGCCCCAAGGATTTCTGCGACGAGATGCATGAGGTGCAGGCGGAGATCGCCCGCGGCTTCAAGCTGAGCTTCGACCATTTCGGACGCTCCTCGGGGCCCCGCAACCACGCGCTGACGCAGCATTTCGCGGGGCGCCTGGCGGAGGCGGGGCTGATCCGGGAGGTGTCCGAAAAGCAGGTCTGGTCGCCGGCCGACGCGCGGTTTCTGCCCGACCGCTACATCGAGGGGACCTGTCCCAATTGCGGCTACGACAAGGCCCGGGGCGATCAGTGCGAGAACTGCTCCAAGCTGCTCGACCCCACCGACCTGATCGACCCGCGCAGCGCCGTCTCCGGCTCCACCGATCTGGAGGTGAAGGAGACCAAGCACCTGCATCTGCGCCAGAGCGCGCTGCGCGGGCGGCTGACGGCGTGGATCGAAGGCAAGGCCGACTGGCCGGTGCTGACCACGTCCATCGCCAAGAAGTGGCTGAACGACGGCGATGGGCTGCAGGACCGGGGCATCACGCGCGACCTGGACTGGGGCGTGCCGGTGAAGAAGGGCGATCAGGACTGGCCGGGCATGGAGGGCAAGGTCTTCTACGTCTGGTTCGACGCGCCCATCGCCTACATCGCCGCGACGGCCGAATGGGCCGACGCGACCGGCCAGGGCGACGACGCCTGGCGGCGCTGGTGGCGCGACGATGCCGGCGCGCAGGACGTCCGCTATGTCGAATTCATGGCCAAGGACAACATCCCCTTCCACACGCTCAGCTTCCCCGCGACGCTGTTCGGCGCGTCCGGAGACGACGAGCGCTGGCATCTGGTCGACTACGTCAAGGGGTTCAACTGGCTGAACTACGAGGGCGGCAAGTTCTCCACCAGCCAGGGCCGCGGCGTGTTCATGGACCAGGCGCTGGACATCCTGCCCTCGGACTATTGGCGCTGGTGGCTGCTGTCGAACGCGCCCGAGAGCGACGACACGGATTTCACGTGGGAGGCGTTCCAGGCGGGCGTGAACAAGGACCTGGCCGACGTGCTGGGCAATTTCGTGAGCCGCGTCACCAAGTTCTGCCGCTCCCGCTTCGGCGAGGTCGTGCCCGAGGGCGGCGCCTACGGCGCGGCGGAGGCGGAGGTGACGGCGGAGATCGACCGGCGTCTTCGCGCCCTCGAAGGCCATTGGGACGCCATCGAGATCCGCAAGGCCGCCGCGGAGACGCGCGCCATCTGGGTGGCCGGCAACGAGTATCTGCAGCGGGCGGCGCCCTGGGCGGCGTTCAAGACCGATCCGGCGCGGGCGGCGGCCGTGGTGCGTTTCGCGCTCAATCTCGATAACGTTCTAAGTTTTTTTTGAGCAACCCAATGTTCTTTCCTGCTGCTACGACCTTTACTCTTGCTTTCCCATGACTCTGCTAATCACCCCAATAACCTTCTCGTTTTCTTCTTCAAGCCGCCTCTCGGTTGCCAATCAACCGACCCGCTTCAGCTGCAAGAGCGAGCGTGCAACGGATTGTGAGAGGAAGCGTGCGAGGAGTTGCTTTGTGGGCTCACGCGTTTGCAGGTGAA
>JBCBYE010000173.1:0-7702 GCA_039816075.1 Pseudomonadota bacterium
CGCAGCACGTCGCCCTGCGCCACCTGCACATGGTAGACGTCGAACATGATCTTCAGCTCGGGGCGTCCCAGCGCCTCGATGATCTCGGCCGCCTGCTCCTGCCGGTTCAGGAAATAGCCCGGCGCGTCGCGGGGGTTCAGCGGCTCGATCAGCGCGGTCATGCCCGCCGACGCGGCCCGGTCGCAGGCATGGGCGAGGTTGTCGAGGAAGACGCCCCGCGCTGCGGTCCCCTCGGCCTTGCCGGCCATCACATGCACCGCCCGCGCGCCGGCCGCCGCGCCGTAGTCGAAGGCCTGATCGATCGCCGCCTTGGCCTCCGCCTGCCGCCCCGGCACGGCGCTCAGCCCCTGATCGCCGGCCTCCACGTCGCCGCGATCGGTGTTCAGCCCCAGCAGGGGCAGTCCCGTCTCCTCCAGCGCCGCGGTCAGCTGGGGCAGGGGCACCGCGTAGGGCCAGTGCAGCTCCACCGCGTCGAACCCGGCCCGCGCCGCGGCCCGCACCGCCTCGGGCAGGGGCAGGTCGGTCCACAGAAAGCCCAGATTGGCCGAAAACCGCATCGTCATGCCTTCAGCGCCTCCAACGCCCGCTCGAAGAAGTCCTCGGCGCCGAAATTGCCGGATTTCAGCGCCAGCGCCATGTCCCCGGCCTTCAGCGCCGGCACGCCGGGGTCGATCTCCGGCCCGATCTCGAAGCTTTCGGGCGCCAGCGCCTCCACCACCGCGCCGGAGGTTTCGCCCCCCGCGGTCACCAGCCGCCGCACGCCCGCTTCGGCCAGCGCCTGCGCCGCCCCGGCGAAGACGCCTTCGACGGCGCCGGCCAGCACCTCGCGCCCATGCCGGTCCTGCGCCGCGCGCACCGCGTCCGGATCGGCCGAGGAGTAGGCCAGCGGCTGCGCCTCGATCCGCTCCAGCAGCCAGGCGGCGACGCTCGCGCCCGTGACCTCGCCCGCCATCACCGCGTCGGCCGTGATCTCCAGCGCCGGCGCCTGCGCCGCATAGCGCGTCACCTGCCCCCGCGTGGCGATGGAGCAGGAGCCCGACAGCACCGCCCCCGGCCCCTCGGCCCCGCGCCACGCGCCCGCGCCCCCGGCCAGCAGACCCTTGGCGCGGAAATTCTCCGGCAATCCCAGCGCGATGCCCGACCCGCCTGTGACCAGCGGCAGGCCGGCGCAGGCCGCGCCCAGCACGCGAAGATCGGCGTCGGAGATCGCGTCCGCCACCACCATCGGCCGCCCCGCCGCCGCCTCGCGCAGCATCTTCGCGCGCGTCGGCTCCGGCCCCGCGGCCACGGTCAGGGCCGCCACATGCCCGACGCCGTATTCGCATTGCGGCGCCAGCCAACGCCGCAGGTCCGCATCCGTCATCGGCGTCAGCGGATGGTTCTGCATCCCGCTCTCGCTCAGCAGCCGGTCCCCGACGAACAGATGCCCCTGGTAGATCGTGCGCCCCGTGCCGGGAAAGGCCGGGCAGAACACCACCGGCGCCGGCTGCGCCGGCCCGTCCAGCGCCCGCCACAGCGCCTCCGCCACCGGCCCGATATTGCCCTCAGGCGTGGAATCGAAGGTGGAGCAGTACTTGAACAGGATCTGGCGGCAGCCCTGCGCCTGCAGCCAGTCCAGCGCGGCCAGCGACTGCGCCACCGCCTCCGCCGCGGGGATCGTGCGCGACTTCAGCGCCACGACGCCCGCCTCCACGCCCGGATCGGCCGCGCCCGCGGGCACGCCCACATATTGCACCGTGCGCATCCCCTCCTTGGCCAGCGTGTTGCCGAGGTCGGAGGCGCCCGTGAAATCGTCCGCGATGCAGCCCAGGATCATTTCTTTGCTCCGTCCCCGGGGAGCGTCACGCCCGCGCTCGCCGCATAGTGCTTGGCGAGCGCCGCATCGTCCTCGCGCCCCAGCCCCGCGCCCGAGGCGGCGATGAACTGGTGCAGCGCCGCGGCGGCCAGCGGCGTCGGCGTCTTTTCGCTGCGGGCGATCTCGGTGACGATCCCCAGATCCTTCAGCCAGATGTCGACGGCGGAGCGGGGCGCGTAATCGGCGTCCACGATATGCGGCACGCGGTTCTCGAACATCCACGAGGCGCCGGCGCAGCGCGAGATCACCTCCAGCGTCCGCGCGGGCTCGATCCCCAGCTTCTGCGCGAAGACCACCGCCTCGGCCGCCGCCGCGATATGCACGCCGGCGAGCAGCTGGTTGACCGCCTTCATGGCCGATCCCGCGCCGATCTCCTCCCCCATCTCGAACACGGTTTCGGAAACCGCGTCGAGCAGGGGCCGCGCGGCGGCGAAGGCCTCGGGCGAGCCCGCCGCCATGACCGACAACGTCCCCTCCGCCGCCCGCCCCGCGCCGCCGGAGATCGGTGCATCCAGCCACAGCAGGCCCGCGCCCGCGGCCATGGCCGCCAGCCGCTTCGCCTCCGCCGGGGGAAGGGTGGCGCAGCTGGCGATCACGCAGCCGGGCTTCAGGTGCGCCGCCAGCCCGCCTTCGCCGAACAGCGCGGCCTCGGTCTGCGCGGCGTTCACCACCACCACCGCGACGCTGTCGAGGCTCGGGCCCGCGCCCGCGGCGCCGCCGGGCAGGCCGCCTTCGGCCTCGAACGCCGCCGCGCGGGCCGCGTCCACGTCCAGGCCCAGCACGTCGAGCCCCCCGCGCAGGGCCGCGCGGGCCATGCCGCCGCCCATGGCCCCAAGGCCGATCACCGCCGTGCGATGGGTCATGCCGCTCCCTCCCTGCCTGCGCCCATCCTTGGGGCTTGTCCGGCGCGCAGCCAAGCGCGGGGCCGGGGCCGGGTCAACCGCCCTTCACGCGCCGGCCGGCGACCCAGACCCCGCTCACGCAGCGGTCGTCGCCCAGCATCTGCGCGGCGAAGATCTGGTCCCACACGTCCTCCGCCCGCGCCGTCCGCTGCGCCAGAACCGGCGTCGCGGCCGGATCGAGCGCGATCACGTCCGCCTCCGCCCCCGCCGCCAGGCGCCCCACGACCCCCTCCAGCCCCAGCGCCCGCGCCGAGCCTTCGGTCGCCAGCCACAACAGCTCCGCCGGGTGCAGCGGCGCGCCGCGCAGCTGGCTCACCTCATAGGCCGCCGCCATGGTCCGCAGCATCGAGAACGACGACCCGCCCCCGGTATCCGTCGCCAATCCCACCTTCGCGCCGCCCTCGACCAGACCCCGCACGTCGCACAGGCCCGAGCCGATGAAGGTGTTCGACGTCGGGCAATGGGCGACCGAGGCGCCGGAGGTCCCCAGCGCCCGCCGCTCCCGCTCCGTCAGGTGGATGGCATGGCCCATCACCGCGCCGGCCCCGGCAAGGCCATGGCGCTCGTAAACGTCGAGGTAGTCGCGGGCCTCCGGAAACAGCTCCGCCACCCAGGCGATCTCCTCGGGCTGCTCGCTCAGATGCGTCTGCACCAGGCAGTCCGGATGCGCCGCGCGCAGCGCCCCCGCCGCGGCCAGCTGCGCGGGCGACGACGTCGGCGCGAAGCGCGGCGTGATCGCATAGCTCAGGCGCCCCCGCCCGTGCCAGCGGGCGATCAGCGCCGCGCTCTCCTCCGCACCGCGCTCGGCCGTATCGGTCAGCCCCTCGGGCGCGTTTCGGTCCATCATCACCTTGCCGGCGATCAGGCGCAGCCCCCGCGCCTCCGCCGCGGCGAAGATCGCCTCGGCGCTCTGCGGGTGCACGGTGGCGTAAACGCAGGCCGTCGTGGTCCCGTTCGCGAGGATCAGGTCCAGATACAGCTCCGCCTGCGCCCGCGCGTATTCGGGGTCGCCGAAGCGCAGTTCCTCGGGAAAGGTGTAGCCGTTCAGCCAGTCGATCAGCCGCCGCCCCCAGCTGGCGATGATCGCCGTCTGCGGATAATGCGCGTGACAATCGACGAAGCCCGGCAGGATCAGCGCCTCGCCCAGATCCTCGACCGTCGCGCCCGGATGCGCCGCGCGCAGGGCCGCGCCGCCCCCCACCGCCGCGATCCGCCCGCCGCGCAGCAGGACCCCGCCGCGCGCCTCGACCGTCGCCGACCGCTCCGGCGTCCCCTCGAACGGATCCGAGGCGAAGGCGAGCGTGCGCCCCAGCAGCAGCGTCTCGTCGGCCATGTCGCGCCCCGCATCCAGACCGGGGCCCGCATCCCCGACGGGGCCATCGCGCCCGTTCGGGGCGCGAAACGCAAGGCTCAGAGCACGCCGGGCACGCTCATGGGCGAGATGGCGTAGAGGGACAGCACCGCCAGAACGGCGAACAGGGCGGGCGGGGCGACATAGGCGTGCATGGGTTCGGATCCTTCACGAGGTCCCGGGCCCTGCGCCGATCGCGCCGCCCGAGCGATGTCGTCTTCGTACCCGCGCCCGCGTGAAGCCGGCGCGCGCCGATCGTCAATCGCGCGCGCCTCAGATCACGCCGGGCGCCGAGCTCAGATGCGCCGCGAACAGCGCCATCAGGGCCAGCGTGGCGAACAGGGCGGGCGGGGCGACATAGGCGTGCATCTTGTCCTCGCTGCGCCGGGGGGTGAAACGGCTCCCGGCTTTCGGTGGTCCAATCCAGATGGGTTCGCCGGGCCGGAGGCGAAAGGCGCGCCGTCCCGCCCTCGCCGGAACGTGACCTGATCGCAACAGGCAAGACAAAATACGTTACGGAAACCCGGCGCCCGCGTGAAATCCTGTAACGCGCCCGCCGCCCCCCGCCCGCCGCCCCCCGCCCGTCGCCGGCCGGCGTCGACGCGACCGATCAGCGGCAGCTCGCCCCGCTTTGCGCCATGGACGACGCCATGGACAGCGCCCGCGCCAACGCGGCGACCGGGGGATGCGCGCTCAGACAGGCCTCGGTCAGCTCGGCCCGGCCGGCGCCTGCGTCGTCGGACCAGATCAGCTGCGTGTCCGCCTCCCCGCCCGCGCAGGCGGCGGGCAGGGGCAGGGCCGCGGCCAGCGCCTCGCCCAGCCGCGCCTGGACCGAGGCGCGCAGACGCCCCTCGCAGACCCGCCCGTCGGGCAGGCCCGTGCGCCAGATGCGGGCCGCGGCGTCCACCTCCACGAATCGCGCCAGCACCGGATCGGCCGCCGCCCCGCGCGTCAGCGCCGCCGAGAACACCGGCAGCCCCGCGTAGGCGCTTTCGGGATCGCGAGAGGCCTGGCGCATCTCCCACGCCGCCCAGCCGCCGATCCCGGCGACGATAAGCGCCGCCGGACCGCCGATGCGCAAAAGACGCCGGCGCCAGATCTCGGACGCCCGCCAGGCGATCAGGCCGCCCGCCACGGATCCCAGGCCGGCGCCCAGAATCACGCTCAGCATCACCGTCGCGGCGGCGACCAGCCCGTCGTCGGGGCGGGCGAGCAGCCCGCCCAGGCCAGCCCCCGCCGCCGCGCCCAGCAGCACGCCGACGAGGATCAGCGTCAGGACGCCCAGCGCCCTCATGGGCGGCCCCGGAGCCGTCGCCCGGACCGTCGCCCCGGCCGCCGCGCGGGTCGCGCCGCCCTCACTTGGGCAGCTCGCCCTCGATGCCTTCGACGTAGAAGTTCATGCCCAGCAGCGTGCCGTCGTCGGCGGTCTCGCCCTCGGCCAGCCAGGGCGAGCCGTCCTGCTTGTTGATCGGTCCGGTGAAGGGGTGCAGCCGGCCGCCGGCGATGGCGATGGCGGCCTGCATGGCCTGGTCGCGCACCTCGTAGGGCACCGCGTCGGCGAAGCCGCCGATCTTGGTCAGGCCCGGCGCGATGCCGTCCCAGGTGTCCGTGCTCTCCCAGGTCCCGTCCATCACCGCGGCCACGCGGCCGACATAGTAGGGGCCCCAATCGTCGATGATCGAGCCGAGGCGCGCGTTCGGCCCGAATTCGCGCATGTCGCTGGCCTGGCCGAAGGCGTAGATGCCTTTCTCCTCGGCCAGCGTCACCGCGGCGGGGCTGTCGGTGTGCTGCATGATGACGTCGGCGCCCTGCTCGATCAGGGCGTTGGCGGCGTCGGCCTCCTTGGCGGGGTCGAACCAGGTGTTGACCCAGATGATCTTGAATTCCACGTCCGGGTTCACCGACGTGGCGGCCAGGTAGGCGGCGTTGATGCCGCGCACCACCTCGGGGATCGGGAAGGAGGCGATGTAGCCGATCGTGTTCGTCTCGGTCATGTGCCCGGCGATCAGGCCGATCACGTGGCGCCCCTCGTAGAAGCGGCCGGAATAGGTCGCGACGTTGTCGGCGCGCTTGTAGCCGGTGGCATGCTCGAACTTCACGTCGGGGAACTGCTGCGCGACCTTCAGCGTGGCGTTCATGTAGCCGAAGCTGGTGGTGAAGATCAGGTCATGCCCCGACTGCGCCATCTGGCGCAGGGCGCGCTCCGCGTCCGGCCCCTCGGGCACGCTTTCGAGGAACGTGGTCTCCACCGCGTCGCCGAAGGCCTCTTCGACCGCCTGTCGGCCCTTGTCGTGCTCGTAGGACCAGCCGTAATCGCCCACGGGGCCCACATAGATGAAGCCGACCTTGACCGGATCGTCGGCGGCGGCGGGAAGCGGCGCGGCGAGCGTCAGCGCGGCGAAGGCGGCCAGGGCCGCTGCGGTGCGTTTCATGGCGGGAGGTCTCCTGTCGACGTTTATCTCTGCCGCCGGTCTGGGCGCCGGCGTCGCCATGGCACGTTAGCGGGCGCCGCGCCCTCCGTCACGGGGGAGCGGCGCCGTTTTTCCGGGCGCCGGTCCGGGCCGGCCTCGACCCCGCGATCGCGCCCGCGCCTCACGTCGCCGCGAAGAACGGCTTGCCTAGGCTCCCCGGCGCCGCCGCCCGCCGTCCGCCGGCGGAAATGGCGACCAGCACCACGATGGTCGCGATGTAGGGCGTCATGCTCAGGTACTGGCTCTCGATCGCCACGCCCAGCGCCTGCAGGTTCAGCTGCGCGATGGTCACCCCGCCGAAAAGGTAGGCGCCCAGCAGCGCGCGCCAGGGCTTCCAGCTGGCGAAGACCACGATGGCCAGCGCGATCCAGCCGCGCCCGGCCGTCATCCCCTCGGCCCACAGCGGCGCCGCCACCAGGCTCAGATACGCGCCGCCCAGCCCCGCGCAGCCGCCGCCCCACAGGATCGCGAGCACCCGCACCCGCGTCACCCCGCAGCCGATGGCATGGGCGGCGTCATGATTCTCCCCCACCGCGCGCAGGGTCAGGCCGGCGCGCGTGCGGCTCAGAAACCACGCCGTCGCCGCGGTCAGCGCGAAGGCGGCGTAGATCAGCGCGTCATGGGCGAAGATCAGCGGCCCGATCACCGGCAGATCGCTCAGCCCCGGCACGTCCAGCTTGGGAAAGCTCGGCACCTTCGTGCCCGCATAGGGCTGCCCCACCATCGCCGCGAGCCCCAGCCCGAACAGCGTCAGCGCCAGCCCCGAGGCGACCTGGTTGCTCATCAACCCCTGCGTCAGCAGCGCGAAGAGGCTCGACAGCATCGCGCCCGCACAGATCGCCGCGACCACGCCCAGCAGGGGCGAGCCCGTCTCATGCGCCACCGCAAACCCCGCGATGGCGCCGACGATCATCATCCCCTCGACCCCGAGGTTCAGCACGCCGGCCTTCTCCACCACCAGCTCGCCGAGCGCCGCGAACACCAAAGGCGTCGCCGCCACCATCAGCGCCGCCGCCAGCGCCACGGGGTTGAGGACGGAAAAGTCCATCAGGACGGCCCTCCGCCGCCGCTATCCGAGCCCGGCGGTGGGCCGCCGGCCTCCAGGCCCGCGGTCACGCCGGCG
>JBCBYE010000831.1:0-1719 GCA_039816075.1 Pseudomonadota bacterium
CCTTCTCAGCAAACTGCGAAAACGCATCCCAAAGCGCGAGCCTCCGAGACCTGGCCAGCCGGCGAAGCCGGCCGCGTCACGAGGGGGCTCGATGCCCCCGAGGGGCGCACGTCTGGGAGGAGGCGGGCGCTCAGCCCAGGGTCCAGAGGGTGACGCGGCGGTCGAGGCCTCGGATTTCCTGGTCGTCGCGGCGGTCGAGCCCGGCGAGGGCCTCGGCCGCGCCCTTGGGGCAGGCGCGCGCGCGGGCGATGGCGGCGTCGGTGGCGGCGAGGCTGCAGCCGAGGGGGCGGGTCAGCGCCTCCACCCGGCTCGCGACGTTGACGGTGTCGCCGATCACCGCGAATTCCAGCCGGTTGGCGCCGCCGATGTCGCCCAGCACCGCCTCGCCGTGGTGCAGGCCGAAGCTGGCGCGCAGGGGCGTCTCGCCGCGCCGCTCCCGTTCGGCGTTCCAGGCGATCATGACGTCGCGCATGGCGCGGGCGCAGCGCAGGGCGGCGAGGGCGTCCTCGTCCGAAGCCACGGGCGTGCCGAAGGTGGCCATGAGCCCGTCGCCCAGGAACTTGTCGAGGGTGCCGCCATGGCGGAAGACCTCCGCCTCCATGCGGCCGTGAAAGCCGCGCAGGGCGGCGATGACCTCTTCGGGCGGGCGCCCGTCGGCGAAGCCGGTGAAGCCGACGAGATCGACGAAGAGCACGGCGACGGGCTGGGTTCGGATGCGCTTGAGCGGTTCGTCGTTGCGCGACAGCTCTTCGACCACGTTGGGCGAGAAGTAGCGGCCGAGATTGGCGCGTTCGCGTTCCAGCGCCGCATGCGAGAGCAGAAGGCGCGCGTTGCGGCGCGAGGCGACGGCGAGGATGCCGGCCATGAGCAGGAACAGCACCGCCTCCTGCACGCGCATGAAGCCCAGGGGATCGTTGGGGTTCATCAGGTCGGTGTAGACGGTGTCGGGGCCGAAGGCGGCCAGCGCCGCCTGGGTCAGCGCCGGATCGCCGGGGGCGAAGAGGGCGATGGCGGCGTAGGCGGCGAGCCACAGGCCGGCGGCCATGACGCCCATGCCCCAGACCGTGCGCCAGTGATAGGCCAGAAGGCCGAAGGCGAGGAAGAGCAGCATGTAGCGCCAGGCGCCGAAGCGGTACTGGGCGGCCGCGACCATGCCGTTGTCGTCCAGGGGGTTGGGGCCGAGGATGCCGGCGACCATGAGGGCGAGGTCGACGATGATGAGCAGCACCTCGGGGCTGCTTTGGCCGACGCGGGCGATGCGGCGCTGCAGCCAGCCGTTGAGGGCGAGCAGGATCAGAACGGCCTCGTACCACAGGAACATCGGCCAGGGCGCGACGAAGGGCAGGAGCAGGGCGATGACGCCGAGGGCGATGAAGCGGGCGCGCAGGGCGAGTTCCATGCCTTCGCGCTTGTGCCGTTCCAGCGCGGCTTCGGCGAAGCGGGCGGCGGGGCCCTCGGGCGCTTCGGGGCCGTCGTCGACGGCGGCGAGGAGGCGGTTGCGGGCGTCGCGGGCGCGTTGGAGGAGGGTCACGGTGGGCGGGATCCTTGGGCGGGCGGGCCAGGCTCGGCGGAGGGGGCCCGGCGGAGGGGGCGCGGCGATGGGGGCGCGGCGATGGGGGCGCTGCGGCGGCGATGCCGCGGGGGCGATGCGGCGGGAGCGACGCGGCAGGGGCGACGCGACGGTCGGGATGCGGCGGCCGGACGGCCGCGGGGGCCGTC
>JBCBYE010000597.1:0-2981 GCA_039816075.1 Pseudomonadota bacterium
TCGCCCGCGGCGAGCGCGCGCGGGCGGTCGCCCGCGCCGGCGGGCCTTGCCCGCCGAAGGCCGCGGGCGGCCGGGCGCCCGGCCTCGACCTTTCGCTCCCGCGCCCGCCGCGCTAGGCGGGGCCTGCGACGCCCGGCCAGGAGACCCGCCCATGACCTACGCCTTTCCCGACCGCGACACCGCCGCCCGCCTCGCCGCGCGCATGCTGCTGGAGGTCGGGGCGGTGCATTTCCGCGCGGACGAGCCCTACACGCTGACCTCGGGCCTCGCCTCGCCGGTCTATATCGACTGCCGCAAGCTGATCTCGTTTCCCCGGGTGCGCGCCGCCCTGATGGATTTCGCCGTGGCGCGGCTGATGGAGGATGCGGGGTTCGAGCGCTTCGGCGCCGTGGCGGGGGGCGAGACCGCCGGCATCCCCTTCGCCGCCTGGATCGCCGAGCGCATGGGCCTGCCCATGCTCTACGTGCGCAAGAAGCCCAAGGGCTTCGGCCGCGCCGCGCAGATCGAGGGGACTTTCGCCGAAGGCGCCAACGTGCTGCTGGTGGAGGATCTGACCACCGACGGCGGCAGCAAGGTCGCGTTCGCCGAGGCCCTGCGCCGCGCCGGGGCGGAGGTGACGGACACGGTCGTCATCTTCTACTACGACGTCTTCCCCGACGCGCGCGGCAAGCTGGCGGACAGCGGACTGACCCTGCACGCGCTCGCCACCTGGCGCGACGTGCTGCGCGAGGCGCGGGCCGAGGACGCCCCCGGCCTGCGCTTCGGCCCGGAGACGCTGGACGCGGTGGAGGCCTTCCTCGCCGATCCCTACGGCTGGTCGGGCGCCCATGGCGGCAAGGCCGGACCCGGCTGACCGACGCACGGCGCCCGATCGCGTCGCACGGCGCCCGATCCCGTCGCGCGGCCCGCCCGCCCTCCCCCGTCGCGACGGGATCGGGCGCGACCCCCGGGGCCCTTCCCAGCGGCGGCGGCTCAGGGCGCCAGCCAGACGCCCGTCCAGTCGTCGATCCGGCGGAACCGCGCGCGGCGATGCAGGTCCGGACCCAGATGCAGCGTCTCGATGACGTCGATCCGGGCGAGCAGCGCGGCGAAACGCGCCTGGCTCGGCGCCGCATCATGGTCCTCGGGCGCGCCCAGGACCTCGCCCGGGGGCGGGGCGCCGCCATAGGCGCGGCGCGACCCCTCGGGCACGCGCGCCCATCGCGCCGCGACCGACGCGCCGCTGCGCATCTCGACCTCGGCGCCCAGCCGCATCTGCAGCTTCAGCCGCGGATCCCAGACATGCAGCGCCGCCCGCGGCTCCGCCCGCAGCTCCGCCATCTTGGTCGAGGCGAGATCGGCGTGCATCTCCAGCACCCCCGCGGCCGGGTCGCAGCCGCGCAGCACCACCGTGCGGGCCTGGGGCGCGCCGTCGAGCCCCAGCGTGCACAGCACCGGATGCCGCGTGGCGCAGCGACGGTCGGCGACGCCCCGCGCCAGCCGTCCCCAGACCTGCGCCAGCGTGCCCTCATGCGTGTCCTGCCAGCCTGCCATGCCGTGACCCTTTTTCGTGGCGCCGGACCGCTGCATGACCGCCGCCTCGCCCGAGGTCCAGCCCAAGACCGCGCCGCCGCCGCCGCTCGCCGCCGCACGGCGCGAACGATTGACGCGCCCGCCGGCCTCGCCTATCCAAAACCCGGCCGCGGGCGTGGTGAAATGGTATCACACGAGCCTTCCAAGCTCTTGGTGCGGGTTCGATTCCCGCCGCCCGCTCCAGGCCCCCGTTCGAGGCCCAATCCGCAGACCCGCGCCAGCCCAGGTCAGACCCTGCGATCCCGCCCGGCCGCCCGTCATCCGCGGTTCAGCTTCGGCTTCCTACCCTTGCCTCCGCAGCCGAGGGCCGGGGGATCGTCGCGTGCATTCCAAAAAACTCATCGTCGCCGCGCTGGTCGCGGCCGGGCTCGCGGCGCCGGCCTCGGCGCTGACCTTCACCGAAGGCGCCTCGGTCATCGTGGGCGAGGGCGTGGGGGCGCCGGGCGATCTGTCGGTCTACACGGTCGAGGTGCTGCCGGGGGTCGACTCGCTCTATGGCTTCGGGGTCACCAGCCCCGACACGACCGCGCTTCGCATCGGGCCGCCGGTGATCGGTCCGACCTTTCCCTTCGGCGACGCCGACGCCTTCGGCCCGGCGGCCTATGACGGCGCGACGAACTTCGATTTCTGGACGGGCTGGATCATCGAGCAGGCGGAGTGGTCGAGCTTCGAGCCCCTGAAAGGCTTCGGCGTCGTGGCGGCGGGCACGACGCTGGAGGACCTTTTCGGGCCGTGGGCCTTCGGCGGCGACGCGGTCAACTGGTTCCAGATCGAGGACGCGGCGCCCGCCGCGCCGGACACCACGGTCGAAGGCTTCTTCTTCGACGGCACGCCGAACTCCACCGCCCTGGCGCTGCTGCTGGACGGTCAGGGCGCCGTGACCACCGATCGCTTCGATCTGGCCGGCGCGCCCGGCGGTCCGGGAGGCGACGACGCCCAGGTCCCGCTGCCCGGCGCGCTGGCGCTGCTGGTCGGGGCGCTGGCGGGCCTCGGCGCGCTGCGGGCGCGCCGGCCGGGTTGAGCCCTGAGCCTCCGGTCGATCCTCCGACCCGCGCGCCTCGGCGCGAACACCCGGATGCGCGCGCTCGGGCGAAAACTCGAACGCGCGCGCCCGCGCGAGACCGCTGACGCGTGCTCCCGCGCGAGACTGCTGACGCCCGCGCCCGCGCGAGACTGCTGACGCGCGTGGGCGCGCGATGCCTGTTGCCCTCCGCCGCGAAACTCCCTATGCCCCCGCGCGAATGCAACCGGGGGCCTCGACCCCGAGGCCCGGCAGTCAGGGACCATCGCCATGGCGAAGGAAAAGTTCGAGCGCAACAAGCCGCATGTGAACGTCGGCACGATCGGGCACGTGGATCACGGCAAGACGACGCTGACGGCGGCGATCACGAAGTATTTCGGTGACTTCA
>JBCBYE010000854.1:0-1584 GCA_039816075.1 Pseudomonadota bacterium
CCCTCGCCGCCGTCGATCCGCCGCGCCTGACGCTGCTGCGCGATCCCATGGCGGTGCGGCCGATGTTCTGGCGGGACCTCGGCGGCGGCGCGGTCGCCTGGGCCAACTGGCCCCACGCCCTGCTGGCGCTGCCCGATGCGCCGCGCGATCCGGACCCTCAGGCGCTCGGCCGATACATGCGCGACTGGCGCGCGCCCACGCCACAGGGAACCCTCTGGCCCGGCCTGAACCGGCTGCCCGCCGGCCATCGTCTGACGGCGGACGCGCAGGGCGCGCGCGCCGTGCGCTGGTGGCGTCCGGGGGCCGATCCCGCCCTTGCGGGTCTCCGCCCCTCCGCCGCGCTCGTCCTGCTGCGCGACCGCCTCGCGCAGGCCGTTCTGTCGCGCCGGGCCCGTGTCGGCGGCGATCCCGGCGCGCTCTATTCCGGCGGGCTCGACAGCAGCATGGTGGCCGGCGTTCTGATGGGCGCACGGCCCGAAGGGCCTTTGCGCCTCTACGCCCTCAGCTCCGACCGGACGGAAGAGGACCGCCTCTGCCGCGCCGCCTTCGGCGCGCGCTGGCCCGCCTCGACCCTGACCGAGGTGCCGCCGGGCGAGGTCGATCCGCTCGAAGGTCCCGTGCATCTGTGGGGCCGGCTCGCCGCGCCCTGCGCCGACACCTCGCTGCCCCTGATCTCCCAGGCCATGCGCCGCGCGGCGCAGACGGGCGAGGCGGCGCTGCTCGACGGCTTCGGCGGCGACTTCCAGATCTCCGCCCTCGGCGAATCGACCTTGATCGAGGCGCTGCTCTCGGCACGCTTCGGCCTCGCCGCCGACGCCTGGCGGGCGATGCGCCGGGCCGGCATGGGGCGGCGCAACCTGATCGCCCTGCGCCTGCTCGCCCCGCTGCCCGGCCTCGCCGGGGCCGCCGCGCTCGCCGCCCACGGGACGGAGCGTCGGCCCACGCCCCTGCGCCAGGCCTACGATCTGCGGCGCACCGACCGGCTGCCCCTGCGCCAGCGCTCCGCCGACGTCGAGGCCATGGTCATGCACCAGGACGTCTATCCGGGCGAGCAGGAGCTGTGGGACCGCCCCGGCGCGCCGCCCGATCAGATGCCGCGCCTCTCGCCCCTGCTCGACACGCGCCTGATGTCCGCCATCGCCGGCGCCCCGGCGGCGCTGCGCGTCGCCGGCGGCTGGCATCGCGCCCTGCCGCGCGCGCTGCTCGACGGGCTCGCGCCGGACGAGATCCGCCGGCGCCGCGGCAAGAACCCCACGCAGCCCGAAACCTGGGCCCGCGCCGCGCAGGCCATGCGGGCCCGGCCCGACGCGTGGCGCGCGTTCCGGGAGGATCCGTTGTGGCGCGAGGTCATCGACGTGGAGGCGGCCGACGCCCTCTATGCGGCGCTGGAGAGCCGCCGGGACTTCGCCGCCATGCGCCCGGTCGCCGCCGCCTGGCACCTGGGCGAGTTCCTCAGGCTGGCCGCGGCCGGCGGGCCGCCCTAGCGCGCCCTCGCGCCTCGAGGCGTCAGCTCAGCGCCGCGCGCCGGCGCAGCGCCGCGTCGATGGTGCCGTCGTCCAGGTAGTCGAGCTCGCCCCCGACCGG
>JBCBYE010000639.1:0-2706 GCA_039816075.1 Pseudomonadota bacterium
GGACGGCGAGACGTCGACCCTGTGCACCGCCGATCCCGAGGGGCGGCAGGGCTATCAGGTCAAGGCGGTCTGGGCGTGACCGCGCTGCTCAAGGGCATGCGGGTCGTCGAAGGCTCCGCCTTCGTCGCCGTGCCGCTGGCCGGCATGAGCCTGGCGCAGATGGGCGCCGACGTCATCCGCTTCGACCGCATCGGCGGGGGGCTCGACTGGAAACGCTGGCCGGTCACCCATGACGGCCGCTCGCTTTTCTGGGCGGGGCTGAACAAGGGCAAGCGGTCCATCGCCATCGACATGAAGTCCGAACGCGGCAAGGAGCTGGTGACGGAGATCATCACCGCGCCCGGCGAGGATGCGGGCCTGTTCCTGACCAACCTGCGCGTGCGCGGCTGGATGGATCAGGAGACGCTGTCCCAGCGCCGCGCCGACCTGATCTCGGTGGTGCTGACCGGGGATCGGCGCGGGCGCCCGCAGGTGGACTACACCGTGAACCCCGCGCTGGGCTTTCCCGACGCCACGGGGCCGGAGGGGTCGCCCGATCCCGTGGCCCATGTGCTGCCGGCCTGGGACTGCATCGCCGGCGGCCTGGTGGTGCAGGCCCTGCTGGCGGCGGAGCGCCACCGCCTGCGCACCGGCGAGGGGCAGGGCGTGGAGGTGGCGCTCAAGGACGTGGCCGCCGCCATGCTCGGCCATCTGGGCATCGTGGCGGAGGTGGCGGTCAACGGCGTCGACCGGGCCAAGGGCGGCAACGCCCTCTACGGCGCCTACGGCCAGGATTTCCCCTGCCGCGACGGGCGCCGCGTGATGGTGATCGGGCTGACCGACCGTCAATGGCGGGGCCTGGTGAAGATCACCGGCAAGGAGGCGGAGATCGCCGCGCTGTCCGAGCGCCTCGCCATCGATCTGCGCGACGAGGGCCAGCGCTGGCACGCGCGGGCGGAGATCACGGAGATCCTCAAGCCCTGGTTCGCCCAGAGGCGCGTCGAGGAGTTCGCCGCCGACTTCGATGCCGCGGGACTGACCTGGTCGGAGTTCCGCAGCTTCGCCCGCGCGGTGCAGGAGGATCCGGACCTGTCGCCGGCCAACCCGATGTACGCGATGATCGACCAGCCGGGCATCGGCGCGTTTCCGGCGCCGAGCACGCCGCTGAACTTCGGCGCGGCGGAGCGCGAGCCCCCGCGCCGCGCGCCGCTGCTGGGCGAGCACAGCGAGGCGATCCTGGCGGACGTCGTGGGGCTGTCCGCGGCGCAGATCGGCCGGCTGATGGACGACGGGGTGACGGCCGGTCCCTGAGCGGCGCGCCGGGGCGCCTTGCCGGAGCGCTTCGCGCGCGTGAAACCGCCCCCCCTCCCTGTCCCTCCCCCTGCAGGGGGAGGGGACGCCAGCGGGCGGGTTTTGCGGAACTTGCGGCGTTGGGAGTGCTTTTAGGAAGACGCGATTCTGCTGAGAAGGCCCGCAAGGGCGGGCCTCTGGCGAGCGTTCGCCGAGTCGCCGAAAGCCTCAAGGCCGAGCGCTCCTTCGGAGCGTCGCTGCGCCTTCGGCTTGCGAGCCTTGACCCTTTCGACGACTCGCCTTCCGCGCAGCCGACGGCGCCTCGCGGCAAGGCGCGCAGGCTGGCGGGCGGGCCGGCGCTCTGCCGAAGGCAGGCGCTCGGGGCGGCCGGCAGCGCGCGGCGGCGCTTGCCGGGATACGGGTCGGGCCGCCATGCTGGCCTCACGCCTCTTCTCCGGCACGGAGCCATCGCATGCGCCTCTTCTCCTACCGCGACCGCCCCGTGCATCTGGGCCCCTTTCCGCTGGAGCGGCTGCCGCGCGCCGAGGCGCCGCCCGACCTCTCCGGCCTGGCGCCGCCCGCGCCGCTGTCCTACGCCTCCGACGATCCCGCCTCGATCCTGCCGGCCATGGGCGAATACGCCGCCATGCTCGACGCGATCCGCGACGGCGCCGTGAAGCCGGAGCGGGCCGAGATCCCCGAGGATCCGCAGGAGCGCGCCGAGCATCTCAAGGCCTTCGGCCACTACTGCGACGCCTCCATGGTGGGCATCTGCGCCCTGCCGGACGCCGCGCGCCTGCAAACGCCCTTCGTCAATCCCGGCGTCGCAACCCTCGCCGAGGCCCTGCGCACCAAGCAGACCAAGACCCTGGCCGCCGGCATCGACGTCATCATGGCCGAGCTGAAGGAGGCCGCCTCGCGCCCCCTCGCCCCCCTCGGCGCGCACCGCTTCGCGCTGGTCTTCCTCTACGAACACCCCCGCGACCCGGTCCGCGACGAGGACGGCTGCGAGTGGATCCTGAACGCCCAGGCCCAGCGCAGCGCCCTGCGCGCCTCCGAAACCGCCTCGATCCTCTCGGTCTATCTGCGCCTTCTGGGGCATGAGGCGCGGGCGCATACCGCCTCCGCCTCGGACGTGGACCTGAACGCCCTCGCCGTCGCCGCGGGCCTCGCCCGGCCCGGCGCCGACGGCCGCCCGACGACCCCCTATGTCGGCGACCGCTTCGCCCTCGCCGCGGTCACCACCACGCTGGAGCTGGCGCCCGACGCCCCCCTCGCCGCCGAAACCCTCGCCGAAGCCTGCGACCGACAAAGTGATTTTCTGGGCCACATTGGTGGGGATGACTTCTTTATCCTCTTCCAGAGCCCCGACTGGGAAGCGCGCATTCGCACGGCGATGGCACAGTTTGATGCATCAGCAGTAGGGCTCTACACACC
>JBCBYE010000620.1:0-2860 GCA_039816075.1 Pseudomonadota bacterium
GACGGCCCACACCAAGATCGATCAGGCTGATCTGGCCGTATGTGTTGGCGATTATCTCCCGCAGATGATCGTCCGACACCGCGGGAAACCCCGAGTAGGACTTGCGGACGTCCGAGCCCGGGCCCTTGATCTCGGCGCTCACCGCCGCCTCGTGCCACCAGGGGCGCCCTTCGAAGGTCCGCTCCCGGTGCGGGGGCAGGTCCACGTCCTCCGGGCGGTGCAGGCTCGCCCAGGGCTCGGGGCAGTCGAAGGGATGGTGCGGGTCGGGGTAGGAGACCCAGAGGCAGAAGGGCGCGTCGCGCTCGCGCTTGATGAAGTCGACGGCGCGGTCGGTCGTCCAGGTGGAGTTGTGCCAGGCGACCGGCAGGCGCGAGGCCCAGGTTTGCGGCGCGCCGCCCACGTCGCGGGAGCTTTCCCAAAGCTGCTTGTTCTTCGCCTCGCCGTTCCCATCGGCATAGTACCAGCGTTCGTAATGCAGGCCGGGCTCGGGCGGCAGCCACCAGTTGTGGCCGATCACCATCAGTTCGACATGCGAAAAGCCCATGTAGGGTCCGTGCCAGCCATCGGGCACCTTGGCCGATCCGGTGACGCTCTCGGGCGTCTCGGCCTCTGCGAAGGTGTGGTAGGTGGCGAAATGGGCCTTGCCGATCAGACCGGTGTCGTACCCGGCCTCGGTCAGGGTCCGGGCGTAGCCGCGCTCCCCCTCCGCCGGGTCGAGGTCGATGCCGTTGTCGTGCACGCCGTGCGTCCGCGGCAGGATCCCGGTGAGGATCGAGGCGCGCGCCGGCTGGCAGACCACGCAGGGCGTGATCACCGTCTCCAGCGACGTGCCGTCGCGCGCCAGCTGGTCGAGATGCGGCGTCTGCACCTTGCGGCCGCGAAAGCCGTAGCAGTCGCCGCGCTGCTGATCGGCTGTGATGAAGAGGATGTTGGGGCGCTTCAAAGGTGGAACTCCATCAGGTCCTCGGCGATCACGGCGTCTCCCTCGAAGGCGCCGCGCATCTCCGCCAGCGCCTGCGCGCGCTTTTCGGGCGTGTCCATGTGGACGCGCAGGTGGGTGAGGGCGAGGCGCCGGACGCCCGCGCGCGTCGCCATGGCGGCGATGTCGGCGGGCAGGGGAGAGCGGTCGGCGATGTAGTCGGAGACGGTCTCTTCCGAAAAGCGATAGCACCAGTGGATCAGCAGATCCGCGCCGGCGCTCATCGCCTCCAGATCGGCCGAGGGGCCGGCGTCGCCGGAATAGACGACCGACCGGCCGCCGGCATCGATGCGCAGGGCCATGCAGGTCAGCCAGGGCTGCGCATGGGGAACCTCGCAGGTCGTCGCGCGCCAGCCGTCGCCCTCGACCACGTCGCCCGGCCCGATCTCCTGCACCTCGGGGGCGGGCCAGGGCCGCGGCAGCGCGCCGCCCCGCGCCAGCCAGACGGCCTTGGAGCCGTCGAGCTCGGTCCGCGCCGACAGATCATGCGCCAGCCAGCCCTCGGGCCCGAAGCAGCGGCGCGTGATCTCGGCGAGGGGCGCCGGCCCATGCACCTTCAGCGCAGCGCCCTCGCCCGTGTCCCAGCGCGCATGGGCGAGGCGCGGATAATCGATCATGTGATCCGAATGCAGGTGCGAAAACAGCAGCCGGTCCACATCCCCCGGCATTCGCCCGGACCGCAGCAGGTTGTCGAACACGCCCCCGCCGCAATCCAGCAGCAGCGTCTCGTTCCCCGTCTCCACCAGATAGCCGGAGGAGGCGCGCGGCGCCCAGGGCTCCGGCGTGCCCGTGCCCAGGCAGACGACCCTCATGCCTTGCGCTCCTTCGTCTCCGGTCGGCCGCGGCTGAAAAACACCACCACCCCGACCGAGGCCAGCAGGAATCCGATGGAGATCGGGCTGCGGAACAGGAACCAGGGGTCCGCCCCGGTGACGGCGAAGGCGCTGCGCACGGCGTCCTCCAGATTGCCGGCCAGGATGAAGGCGATGACGAAGGGCAGGACCGAGATCTCCAGCCGCCGCATCGCCCAGCCCAGCAGGCCGAAGCCGATGGCGAAGATCACCGCGCCCATGTTCGTCTCCTGCACGTAGATCGCCGTCAGGGTCAGCAGCAGCACGATGGGCAGCAGCCGCCGCTTGGGCACGCGCGCCATGACGCCGACGCCGCGCATGAAGGCGCCGCCCACGGTCCAGTTCAAAAGGTTCGCGATGACCATGGTGGTGAAGAAGCCGAAGGCGACGATCAGCTCCGGGTTCGCCACGTCCTCGGTGAAGCGGAACACGGACGGCCCGGGATTGAAGCCGCCGATGCTGTCCGCCGCCAGGATCAGGAACACCGCCGCCACGTTGCCGGGAATGCCCAGCGACAGAACCGGGATCAGGTTGGCGCCGGACACGGCGGAGTTCGCCGCCTCCGTCGCCGCGATGCCCTCGGGCGCGCCTTCGCCGAAGCGGGGCTCCCCCGGCGCGGGGCGGTGCATGCGTCGGCCGGCGGCATAGCCCAGCGTCGCGGCGAGGGTGGAGCCGATGCCGGGCAGGGCGCCCACCACCGTGCCGACCACGGCCGAGGTTCCGATATAGGGCGCCAGCCGCCGCAGATCGGCCCGGCGCAGCCGCGCCGATCCGGCCTCCGGCGCCGCGACGGGGGCCGCGCCGCGATCCCGCGCCTCTCGCCACAGATCCTCCAGCGCGGCGAAGACCTCGCCCAGGATCAGCACGCCCAGAACCGCCGTGACGACCGGAAAGCCGCCCGCCAGCGCGTCGAGCCCCAGGGTCAGGCGCGGATACCCATCCTCTCCCGTGGCCACGGCGGCGCAAAGCAGGCCCAGGCACGCCGCCAGCACCCCCTTGGCGGGCGAGGCCCCCACCCCCGCGGCGATGA
>JBCBYE010000693.1:0-2383 GCA_039816075.1 Pseudomonadota bacterium
ATCATCGCCAGAAATTCCCCCAATCCTCACGCAGTCCGTCCCGATCCAGATCCTGCACGAACTCGTAAAGCCGCCGATCCACGTTCAGCCGTTGCCCGCCGTCGCGCGTCAGCGGCCGAATGGTGCTGGTCAGGGCCGACCGGCTCTCGAACGGCAGGCCCCAGCGCAGCGGAATGCGCAGCCGCAGGCCCTTGTCGAAGCTGCCCTCGCCGAATTCGTCGAACGGCACGTCCGTCAAGGTGAAGAAGCCGCCGACCTCCCAGCCGTTGGGGAAGCGTCGCGTCAACGAGAACGTGCCGCCCCAATCCTCCGCCAGGTAGCGTCCGGCATCCAGCTGGAACTCCATGCCGTTCCAGTTGGTGTCCCAGTAGAACGAGGCATGCCCCGTCGCCACGCTGTAGTCGCGGAAGGCGAACAGCATGTCGAAGTCGCGCTGCTGGACCCAGTTGACCTCCAGCCCCAGACCCCAGTTGCGGTCCGTCTCCTTCCACAGCACCTCGCCCGACACGCCGCCATACATGCTTTCCAGCAGACCCGCCGAGGCGCGGGCATAGGTCGAGGGCGCGATCTTGCGCACCACGTCGGCCTTCAGCCGCTCGATCCCCGGATCGCCCTGCTCCAGATATTCGCGGAAGTCGGAGCGCACGCGCGGCAGGACCGAATCCGATTCCCGCGTGATGTCGTCGAGGTTGCCCAGCAGCCGCTGGCGCACCGCGCCGTCGACGAACACGCCGCGCGTCAGCTCCACCTCCGCCGACACGTTCAGACGCACGTCCAGGCGCACGGGGTTGTCCGGATCGAACAGGCTCGTGGGCAGGCTCGGCCCGATGGCCCAGCTGAACCGCGGGTAGCTGGCGTCGAACTGCAGGTCCAGCGGCGGCGCCGCCTCGGCATCCGTGATCCGCGCCTCGGCGTAGCTCAGGCGCGTTTCGTCCGGCGTCTCGGCGATCGCCTCCAGCCGCGCGCGGCGCAGCGACACCGTCACCACGGGAAGGGAGCCTTCGACCAGCGTGATCTCCAGGTCCTCGACCGACGGCGGCAGCGTGTTGGCCAGGGCCACGGCCGACCGGCCCACCGCCGTGGGCGCGGCGCTGTAGGCGGGGTTGGAGATCGCCAGGCGCGCGCGGCGGGGCGACAGCTCCAGCGATTCCACGCTCAGCCGCTCCGCCTCCAGCGCGGCGCGCGCGGCCTCCTCGCTCTGCGCGACCTGCAGCGGATCCGCGGCCCAGCTCTCGTCGCGCCCGCCGACCTGCGCGCGCTTGGCCTCGACGAAGGCGCGGCCCTCGGGCCGCAGCACGACGGAACACAGCGGCGTCCCCGCCGCGTTCCGGAACGTCACGCCGTCCACCACGCCCAGCTGCGCGTCGATGTCCAGCGCCGCGCCCACGGGGCAGGTCGTCTCCTCGGTCCGCGCCTCCGCCCAGCGGGCGCCCAGGCTGACCGCGTCCAGCTCCACGTCGCTGACCCGCGCGTCGGACCCCGGGGCGGGCTCGTCCGTGATGCGCTCCACGATCTCGCCCAGCTCCGGCGGCGGCCCGGCCAGCACCGGCGCGCGCGGGATCAGGGGCGGCGGCCCGTCGGCGCCCGTGGGCGGCGCCAGGGGCCGCGACGGATTGGCGCCGAGGCTGGCGCGCAGGCCCACGGCGCTGCCGTACATGGCATAGGCGCCCAGGCTGAAATGCTCGTTGAACCGGTAGTCCACGCCGAAGTTGAACGGGATGTCCCGCTCGAAGCTGTTGAACCGCCGATCCCGGCGATACTCGTCCGGCGAATACTCCGCCATCAGCGACAGGCCCGGCAGGGCCGCCGGCCGCCACTCCAGCCCGCCGAAGACCGCCATGTCCTCGCCCGAGAAATAGCGGCCGATATCCACGGTGCCGGCATCGCCGTCCGCTTCGCGTTCGCAGAACCGGCCGGCGGCCTGGCAGAACGGGTTTCGGAACGTTCCCGCCTCGCCCAGCCGGCCCCAACCGAGACCACCCGTCGCCGTCAGCCCGTAGCCCAGCGACTTGGTGCCCACCACGTATTCCGCCGACAGAACGCCGGTGCCGAGGAAATCCTGCACCCCCACGGCGATCGACGGCAGATAGCGCGACTCGTCCACCACCCGCAGCTTAAGGTCGAAGCTGCGGTCGAACAGATCCTCGCCCGAGCGGAAGAAATCCTCGATGATCGAATAGCGGAACGCCCCTTCCAGCCGCGGCAGCACCTGGAAATGCAGCGTGTTGCGGTTGAACTCGCTGAACACGCTGGAGGTGAAGGTCAGCTGCCCATCCGGCTGCGTCCGCGCCGTGGGCGTGTCGATCAGACCGGTCATGCCGTAAAGGTTGAACGTCTCCGGCCGCGGCGCCGGCGGCTCCTGCGCCCACGCGGCGAAGGGCAG
>JBCBYE010000659.1:0-2564 GCA_039816075.1 Pseudomonadota bacterium
GGTGCAGCCGCCAGGCGCGGCGATCCTCGGGGTCGCGACGACGCTCCACCATCCCGGCCGCTTCCAGCTTGTCGACGTGGCGCGACAGGGTGACCACGTCCAGCTCCAGGATCTCGGCCAGAGCGCGCTGGTTGATCCCTTCGCGCGGGGCGAGGTTCACGAGCACGCGCCATTGCGAGCGCGTCAGCCCCAGCTCGCGCGCATGGACGTCGAACCACGCGCGCATCAGCCGCGCGACGTCGCTGAACAGGAAGCCGACGCTGGCGTCCGCATCGAGGAAGTTAGCCGACATATAATAAGTGTGCCTGCATTTTGGGGGCTGTCAATCGCCGTCGGCCGCCGCGCGTTTCGCGCAAGACCCGACGCCGCAAGCAGGGTCGCTCGGCCTTCGCCGCGCGTCGGGCGACAGGTCGCCGTCATGCCCCGGGGCGCAGGACCTTCGCCGCGGAAACCCTTGATCCGCGCCGCGCGCACGGGTCTGCTCCCTGGCGAAGGGCCGCCCCGACGGTCCGCCGCATAGGGAGCCGCCGTGATGATCATCGCCCTCGTCCAGATCCCCCGCAGCCCCAAGGCGGAGCGCGACGTCGCGGTCCAGGCCGCGCTTGGCTCCACCAAGATCTACAGGGACGTCGAAGGCTTGCTGAGCAAGCACTACCTGAACGGAGAGTCCGGCGGCGGCGGCGTCTACATGTTCGACACTCGCGAAAACGCCGAGGCCTGGTTCAACGACGATTGGCCGGCCTGGATCGAAAGCCGCTTCGGCGTCAAGCCGACCCTGACGCTCCACGACTGCCACGTGGTGCTCGACAACGTGGCGGGCGAGGTGCGCGTCGACGGGGACCCGGTCGACGTCCCAGCCTGACGACGGGGCAGGGGGGAGGCCCCCCGCCGGTCGCGCTCAGCCCAGGCCGAGCTTCGCCGCGGCGGCGTCGAGGGTTCGCTCCAGCCGCCACAGCAGGTCGTCGACCTCCGCGTGGGAGATCACGAGGGGCGGCGTCACGGCGACCGAATCCCCCAGCGCGCGCACGATCAGCCCCTGCTCCAACGCCAGGTCCTGGGTCAGCGCGCCGACCTTCAGGGCCGGATCGAAGGGCGCGCCGGTCGCCTTGTCCGCCACCAGCTCAAGCGCCGCGATCAGGCCGACGCCGCGAACCTCGCCGACCAGGGGATGCTCCTCCAGCCGAGCCAGACCGTCGAGCAGCCGCGGTCCGACCTGCCGCACATGGCCGACGAGGTCCCGTTCCTCGATGATCTTGAGGGTCTCCAGCGCCACGGCGGACCCCACCGGGTGGCCGGAGCCCGTAAAGCCGTGGCCGAAGCCGCCGTTCCGGGCGGAGGTGTCGGCGATCCCCGCATAGACCGCCTCGTTCACCAGCACCGCGGCGATTGGAAAATAACCCGACGACAGCGCCTTGGAGCAGGTGAGGATGTCCGGTTCGATGCCGAAGGCGGTGGAGCCCCACATCTCCCCCGTCCGGCCGAAGCCGCAGATCACCTCGTCCGCCACGAACAGAACGTCGTGCCTGCGCAGCACCGACTGGATCTTCTCGAAATAGCCTTCGGGCGGGACCACGACGCCGCCCGCGCCCATCACCGGCTCCGCGAAGAAGGCGGCGACCGTCTCGGGTCCTTCGGCGACGATGAGCGCGTCCAGCTCCGCGGCGAGGCGGTCCGCGAACGCCGCCTCGCTCTCGCCCGGCAGACCGTTGCGGTAATGGTGCGGGCAGGAAACATGCAGGAAGCCGGGCAGCGGCAGGCCGAAATCCACATGCATGCGCGGGATGCCCGTGACGCTGGCGGAGAGGCCCGTGACCCCGTGAAAGCCCCGCAGGCGGGAGATGATCTTGCGCTTTTCGGGCCGGCCGCGCCCGTGGTTGAGATACCAGATCAGCTTGACGGCGCTGTCGTTCGCCTCGGAGCCCGAATTGGTGAAGAACGCCTTGCTCATGGGCACGGGCGCCATCGTCACCAGCTTTTCGGCCAGGGCGATGCACACGTCCGGCGTCTTGTGGTAGAACGTGTGGTAGTAGGGGAGCCTGCGCATCTGGGCGTCGGCCGCGTCCGCCAGACGGCTTTCCGAGAAGCCGAGCGCGGTATTCCACAGCCCCGCCATCGCCTCCAGATACCGGGTCCCGCAGGCGTCCACCACGTAGACGCCGTCGCCCCGGGTCATGATCTGCGGGCCCTCCCGCTCATGCGCGCGCAGGTCGGTCTGGGAGTGGAGGTGATACTCCACATCCCGCAGGGCCAGGGAGTTGCTGCCGTCCATGTCGCGCTCCTCGCTGCGGCGCCGCGCGGCCGCCGGGGGAGGGGCCGCGGGGGTCAGTCTCGTGTCTCGTGCCGTGGCGGAGCAAGCGAAACGTGTTTCCGGCAGAGCGCCGTGGAGCCGGCCGCGCGCCGGAACGGACCGAGAAGAAGACTCGCGGCGAGGCCACGCCGAATGCGGCGAGGTCCACACCATCCTCGACCGACCGCATTTCGCCGTCGGCGAGGCTCGCGAGCATGTCGGCGAAGTCGGGGCGCGCCCCGCTCGACGCAGCCGCGCCGCCGCCGCGGCGGATGAA
>JBCBYE010000363.1:0-4973 GCA_039816075.1 Pseudomonadota bacterium
ATCCGGCGCGGGCCAGGGCGCGCCGGCCGCGCCGCCGGTCATGCCGCGTCGCCGCGGGCGCGCAGATCGGCGATCTCCTGGCGCAGAACGCGCACGATCTCCATGGTCGCGTCCAGCTCCGCCTGACGCTCCGCCAGCGCGGCCTGCAGCGAGCCGCGGGTCTCGCCCAGCTCATGCTCCAGCGCGGCGATGGCCTGCGCGGCCTCCGCCTGCAGGGCGTCGCGCGCCTCCTCCGCCACGGCGAGGCGGGTCGACAGGTCCGCCAGCTCCAGCGCATCGTCCTCCTCGCCGGCCACGCGCCGCCACAGCGCGCGCAGGCCCCAGCCGCAGACGACCGCCCCGGCCATGGCCAGCGCGAAGACGAGGGTCAGCTCCATCCGGGTCATCGGTCGGTCTCCGCCGGTGCGGGGGCGAAGGCGATGCGCCGATTGCGGGCGCGGCCTTCCTCCGTGTCGTTGGGGGCGATGGGCTGCGCTTCGCCATAGCCGCGGGCGGTCAGCCGCGCCAGCGGCGCGCCGCGGGCGAACAGGGCGTCCAGCACCGCGGTGGCGCGCGACTGGCTCAGCGCCGCGTTGGTGCTTTCGCGACCCTGGCTGTCGGTATGCCCCTGGATTTCCACGCCGATCTCGGCGCAGCGGCGCAGGATGCCGGCCAGCGCGTCCAGCGCCGGGGCGCTTTTCGGGTCGATCTCCACCGATCCCGGGGCGAAGGCGATCGGCGCGCGCTCCACCTGACGGCTCAGCGCATCGAGGCATTCGGCCGGGGGCAGCGGCAGCTGCGCGGCCAGCGCCGCGACGTCCACGATCACCTCGCTGCGCGTCTCGGCCCCCGCTTCGCGCGCCGGGTCCAGCGCCGCCTCCACCCGCGCCGCGTCGGCGGGGTCGAGCGTTCGCCCGGTCACCGTCAGCCGCGCGCCGTCGAACGACGCCTCGCCCGACGCCAGCGGCGTCAACGCCTCGACCGCCGCCAGCGACGCGCGGCGCCAGGCCGGCGGCGGGGCCGCCTCCGCCTCCGCCAGGACCGAGGTCAGCGCGGACCCGCCCAGCTTGGCCCCGGCGAAGGCCACCGTCGCGCGCCGGCTCGGCTCGTCCGGCGCGGCGCCGGACAGCCGCACGGACCCGTCCGCATCGCGGCGCACGGCGAACCATTCCACCTCGCCCGCCCCGTCCTCGCCCCGGCGCGGCAGGCGCGGCCCGGCGGGCGGCCCGAAGGTGCGCAGCGAAAAGCCCGCCGGCAGCGCCGCGGCCAGGGCCTTGCCCGCCGCGTCCAGCCGCGTCGCATCCGCAGGGGGCAGCGCCACCAGACGCGCTTCCATGTCCACCAGCTCGAAGCGGCCAACGCCCACCGCGCCCAGCGCCTCCACCCCCGCCACCGCCGCGTCGGACCAGGCGGCGGAGGGCGCGCCGACGCCCAGCCGGCAGGCCGCCGTCCCGGCCGGCCCCTCGGGTCCGCCCAGCGGCTGCAGCGCCGCCAGCACGCGCGCCCGCTCCTCGGCCGACGTCATGTCGCAGCCCAGGATCGACACGCCGCCCTCGCCCAGCCCCACCACGAAGCGGAACGGCGAAAAGACCGGCGGCGGGGCGGAGATGTCCATCAACAGGGCGGCGCTCGGCGGGATCGTGGTGCGCAGCCGATCCTCCAGCGCCGCGCGGGCGTCGTCATCGGCGACGACGGCGTGGAATTCGAGCAGGCCCGCGCGCACTTCGGCCCGCGCCTCCCGCGCCAACGCCATGGCCGACAGCGCGGCCCTGGCCAGGATCAGGCGCTGGTCGCGGTCCTCCGCATCGCGCGGCAGGGTGCCGTCGGCGATGTCCGCCGGCGGGTCCATCGCCCGCGCCGCCTCGGTCAGCGCCGCGATCAGATCGGGATGCGCCGGACCGGCGATGTCGAGCCGCCCGGGCGCGAAGGCGATCACCAGCGGCGCATCCACCTGCCCGGGCGCCGGCGGCCGATCCTGCAGATCGCGCATCACCACGGCGGGCGCCGCAGCGGCGGGGCTTTCCTCTCCGGCGGCATCCTCATCGTCGTCCGGCGCGTCGACCGCCGGCCCCTTTTCCGCCGGCGCAACGGCCTCGACCTCGCCCTCCGCGTCTTCCGCCGCGCCGCCCGGCGCCGCCGCCGTCTCGTCCTCCGGCCGCGCCGGAGCCGGCTGCGGCGGACGCACTAGGCGCGAGGCATCGAGGGACGCCATCGGCGCCGCCGCCTCGGCGGCCTCCGCCGCGTCCCGCGCCGCGGCGCCGTCCGGCGGCTCCCCCAACAGGGTCAGCCGCAGACCGTCCGCCTCCACGCGCGCCCAGTCGTGGCCGGCCTCGCTCAACGCCGTCTGCGCCCGCAGGCGCGTCACCGCCTCCGCCGCCGCGGCCATGCCGAACGCCGCCGCGGCCAGCGCGACGATCACCGCCGCCGCCGCGGCGCCGAGCTGGGCCTTGCTCCGGTCCATCAACCGTCCATTCCCTTCGCGGCGACCCGTTCAGGATCGCCTCCGGTCTCCCGCCGCTTCCCTGCCGATGTGTAAGGCGCGACCGGCCCCTCGCCAAGCCCGCGCCGCGCCCCCGCCCCGCACGCTCCCCGCGTTGACACCCGGGCGCCGCGGCCCGCACCCTCCGCCGCGACCGCCCTGCCGCCTTCGGGAGCCTTCGCCATGCGCCTCACCAGCTACCGCCTCGACGGCGCCCTGCGCCTCGGCCTGCGCGACGGCGACGCCCTTCGGGACCTCACCGCCCCCCTCGGCGGCCTGACCTCCATGCGCGGGCTGGTGGAGCGCGGCTTCGACGGGCTGGAGCGTCTGGCCCGCGACGGCGCCGCCTTCGCCCCGGACGAGGTCGAACCCGCCCTCCCTCTCCCCGACCCCGCGCGGATCCTGTGCATCGGCGTGAACTACAGGGACCGCAACGCCGAATACGCCGACGGCTCCGACGCGCCTCGCTACCCGTCGATCTTCCTCAGGGGCCCCGCCAGCCTCGTCGCCCCCGGCGCCCCGCTGATCGTCCCCCGCGAGTCCGAGCAGCTCGACTACGAGGGAGAGATCGCGCTGGTCATCGGCCGAGGCGGCCGCCGCATCCCCGAGGCCGAGGCTCACGGCGCCGTCGCCGCCCTGACCCTGATGAACGAGGGCACGATCCGCGACTGGCTGCGCCACGGAAAATTCAACGTTACCCAGGGCAAGAACTTCGACGACACCGGCGCTCTCGGCCCGTGGCTGGAGACGGATCTGGCGCCGCTGGACCTGGCCGATCTGACCGTCGAGACCCGCGTCAACGGCGAGCTGCGCCAGCGCGACACCACCGCCTCCATGGCCTTTCCCTTCGCGCGGATCATCGCCTACGTCTCCACCTTCACCACCCTGGCGCCCGGCGACGTCATCGCCACGGGCACGCCCGCCGGGGCCGGCGCCCGCTTCGACCCTCCGCGCTGGCTGCGCCCCGGCGACGTGGTCGAGGTGAGCTCCCCCGCCCTCGGCGTGCTGCGCAATCCCGTCGCGGCGGAGGCCGGCTGAGCCATGCCGCATCTCAGCTTCGAGTATTCCGCGAACCTGGAGCCTGCGGCCGACCTGCCCGGCCTCTGCGCCGCCCTGCGCGACGCCATGGTCGGCACGGGCCTCTTCCCCCTCGGCGGCATCCGCATCCGCGGCTTCCGCGCCGACCACTGGCTGATCGCCGACGGCGCGGGGGCGGACGATGCCTTCCTGCACATGACCGCCTCGATCGGCGCCGGACGCAGCGCGCAGGACAGGACGGCCGCGCGAGAGGCGATCTACGCCGCCGCCGAAACCTGGCTGCGCCCTCGCCTGGCGGGCCGCCCCTTCGCCCTCAGCCTCGACCTGCAGGAGATCGCGCCCGGCGCCGGCGAAAAGCGGTGGAACACCGTGCACGACCGGCTCGGCACGCGCAGCTCTGCGTCGAACTGAGCCACGGACCGGCACGCGCGCCCGTCGCGATACGGCCGGCTTGGCCGGCCGTCCGGCCAGGTCTCGCAGGGCGGGTCGAGCGGGCACGCGTTCGCGGTTTGCCCGGAAGGGCCTTGCGGGACCTTCGCCCCGCATGCGGCGGACCGTCCTGAGGCGTTCGCGCCAGGTCCGGCCGGGCCTCAAGGCCCGCCCACGCGCCGCGCGCACGCCGCCGCCTCGCCCCTTTCGACGCCTCGCCGTCCGCGCAACCGTCTGGTTCCGCGTCAAGGCGCGCAGGCTGGCGGGCGGGCCGGCGCTCTGCCGCAGGCAGGCGCTCGGGGCGGCCGGCAGCGCGCGCTCAGCCTTCGGCGGTGCGGCCCCTGCGGTCCGCCCGCAGCGCGGCGTAAAGCACATGCGTGCGCCAGCGGCCGTTGATCTGCAGGTAGCTCTGCGCCACGCCCTCGTACTTGAAGCCCGACCGCTCCAGCAGCGCGCGCGAGGCCTTGTTCTCCGGCAGGCACGCCGCCTCCAACCGCGACAGGCCCAGCGCGCCGAAGGCATGGTCGCGCACCGTCTCCACCGCCTCGGTCATGTAGCCGTGGCCCGCATGCGCCGCGCCGATCCAATAGCCGATGGACGCCGACTGCGACGGCCCTCGCCGCACGTTGTCCAGCGTCAGCGCCCCCAGCAGCGCGCCCGCCGGCGCCGCGCCGCCGCGCGAAAACAGGAACAGCGGCGCGCCCTTGCCGTCCGCGATCAGGCGGCGCGCCCAGTAGACGCGGTTGCGGAACGCCGTGCGCGACAGGTGATCGCGCGACCAGCTCGGCTCCCACGCCTCCAGGAATTCGCGGCTGTCGCGCCGCAGCTGCGCCCAGGCCGAATGGTCCGCCATCACCGGCGGCCGCAGCTCCAGCCGCGGCGTTTCGAGCCGCAGGCGGGCGCGACGCCGCAGCAGCCCGATCGGCATCGGGTCAGGCCGCCAGCCGCGCGAGCAGCGCGTCGGGCGTCGGCGCCGTCGCCACGGGACCGTAAAGCGCCTGCGCCAGGCGCCCGCCGCCGGCCATGCGCTGCCCCGCGGCGCGGGCGG
>JBCBYE010000551.1:0-3355 GCA_039816075.1 Pseudomonadota bacterium
ATCGCCTATTCGACCTGCTCGCAGCTGGGCTACATGGTCGCCGCCGCCGGCGTCGGCTTCTACCAGGCGGCGATGTTCCACCTCTTCACCCACGCCTTCTTCAAGGCGCTGCTGTTCCTGGGCGCAGGCTCCGTCATCCATGCGATGCATCACGAGCAGGACATGCGCAAATACGGCCAGCTGCGCGAGAAGATCCCCGTGACCTTCGCCATGATGCTGCTGGGCACCGTGGCGATCACCGGCGTCGGCATCCCGTTCAGCTATGATGCCATCGGCCTGCCCATCGGCTTCGCGGGCTTCGTCTCCAAGGACGCGATCATCGAAGGGGCCTTCGCGGCCGGCACCGCGTCCGGCGCCTTCGCCTTCTGGGCGCTGGTGATCGCCGCGGCCTTCACCAGCTTCTACTCCTGGCGGCTGATCTTCCTGACGTTCTTCGGCGAAACGCGCGACCGCAAGCATTGGGAGCATGCGCATGAGAGCCCGGCCGTGATGATGTGGCCGCTCTACATCCTCGCCGGCGGCGCGGTGATCGCGGGCATGGCCTTCTACGGCGCCTTCGTCGGCAAGGGGGCGGAGGACTGGTTCGGCCCGTCGCTCTTCATGGCGGCGGACAATCACGTCCTGCACGATTTTCACTACGTGCCGAGCCTGGTGAAGCTGGCGCCCTTCATCGCCATGGCGGGCGGCCTCGTCGTCGCGATCTGGTTCTACATGCTGCAGCCGGGCCTGCCCAAGGCGCTGGCGGAGCGGCACGCGCCGCTCTACCGGTTCCTGCTGAACAAGTGGTACTTCGACGAGCTCTACGACCTCGTCTTCGTCCGCCCCGCCATGTGGCTGGGGACCTTCCTGTGGAAACAGGGCGATACGCGCACGGTCGACGGGCTGATCAACGGCATCGCCATGGGCGCGGTGCCCTGGCTGACGCGCCTCGCGGGGCGGGTGCAGTCCGGCTACGTCTATCACTACGCCTTCGTCATGCTGATCGGCGTCTCGCTCATCATCACCTGGGTGGCGATCGGCGGACCGCCCGGCGGCGGCGCGACCGGCGGGGGGGCGAACTGATGGCCAACATCCTCACCCTGGTGACCTTCCTGCCCCTGATGGGCGCGCTGGTCCTGCTGCTGGTGCTCAAGGGCGACGACGCGGCGGCGCGGCTGAACGCCAAGATGGTGGCGCTGCTGACCACGGCGGCGACGTTCCTGCTCAGCCTGGTGATCCTCTTCGGCTTCGACCCCTCCGACACCGGGTTTCAGTTCGTCGAGGAAGGCGCCTGGCTGATCGGCCTGAACTACAAGCTGGGCGTCGACGGCATCTCCGTCCTCTTCGTGATGCTGACGACGTTCCTGATGCCGCTGGTCATCGGCGCGTCCTGGAACGTCGACACGCGCCTCAAGGAGTACATGGCCTGCTTCCTGCTGCTGGAAACGCTGATGATCGGCGTCTTCGTCAGCCTCGACATCATCCTCTTCTACCTGTTCTTCGAGGCCGGCCTGATCCCGATGTTCCTGATCATCGGCATCTGGGGCGGCGCCAACCGCATCTACGCGGCCTTCAAGTTCTTCCTCTACACGCTGCTCGGCTCCGTCCTGATGCTGATCGCCATGATCGCGATGATCTGGGACGCCGGCACCTCGGACGTCACGGCGATGCTGGCGCATGAGTTCGACGCCGGCCCGGTGGAGGTGTTGGGCTGGCAGGTCGTCGGCGGCTTTCAGACGCTGTGCTGGCTGGCCTTCTTCGCCAGCTTCGCCGTCAAGATGCCCATGTGGCCGGTGCACACCTGGCTGCCGGACGCGCATGTGCAGGCGCCCACCGCGGGCTCCGTCGTGCTGGCGGCGATCCTGCTGAAGATGGGCGGCTACGGCTTCATCCGCTTCTCCCTTCCCATGTTCCCCGTCGCGTCCGAGCTTCTGGCCGATTTCGTGTTCTTCCTCTCCGTCATCGCCATCGTCTACACCTCGCTCGTGGCGATGATGCAGGAGGACATGAAGAAGCTGATCGCCTACTCCTCCGTCGCCCACATGGGCTTCGTGACCTTGGGCATCTTCGCGGCGAACCAGCAGGGCGTGGACGGCGCGATCTTCCAGATGATCAGCCACGGCTTCATCTCGGGCGCGCTGTTTCTGATCGTCGGGGTGATCTACGACCGCATGCACACGCGGGAGATCGCGGCCTATGGCGGCCTCGCCGTGCGCATGCCGGCCTTCGCGCTGGTCTTCATGCTCTTCACCATGGGCAATGTCGGCCTGCCGGGCACCTCGGGCTTCGTGGGCGAGTTCCTCACCATGGTCGGCGTCTATCAGGTCAACGCGCTGGCCGCCTTCGGCGCGGCCTTCGGCGTGATCCTCTCGGCGGCCTATGCGCTGTGGCTCTACCGCCGCGTGGTTTTCGGCGATCTCATCAAGCAGAGCCTGTCCAAGATCGAGGACATGACCCTGCGGGAACGGGCGCTCTTCGGGCCCCTCGTGGCCTTCACGCTGCTGCTGGGCGTCTATCCCAGCCTCGCCACCGACTATTTCGGCCCCACCGTGCGCGCGCTGACCGAGGCGAGGACGGACCGCGTCATCGCCGCGGAGGCCGCCGGACTCCTGCCCGCGACCGACCGCTCCCCGGTCCTGTCGGCCACCGCCGCCCCGGCGGCCGAGGGGCGGGGCGACGATCACGGCGGCGGCGACAAGAAGGACGACCACTGATGCTCGGCGCCGATCTCGCCCTCGTTCTGCCGGAGCTTCTGCTCGCGCTCTACGCCATGGCCGCCCTGATGGTCGGCGCCTTCGGCCGGCAGGACGCGCTTTCGGGCGCGCTCTGTTGGTCCACCGCCGCGGTGCTGGCGCTGCTGGCGGTGATCGTCGGCTTCGGCTCCGGCGACGCGCTGGCCTTCAACGGCGCCTTCGTGGCCGACGGCTTCGCCCGCTTCGCCAAGGTCGTCGTCCTCTCGGGCGCCGCGGTGATGCTGGTGCTGTCCGCCGGCTACATGAAGCGGCGGGGCATGCTGAAGTTCGAATTCCCCATCCTCATCGCCCTCGCCGTGCTGGGCATGATGGTGATGGTCTCGGCCGCCGATCTGATGACCCTCTACATGGGGCTGGAGCTGCAGTCGCTCGCGCTCTACGTGGTCGCCGCCTTCCGCCGCGACAGCGCCCGGTCGACCGAGGCGGGGCTGAAATACTTCGTCCTCGGCGCCCTGTCTTCGGGCCTGCTGCTCTACGGCGCCTCGCTGGTCTACGGCTACACCGGCGCCACGCGGTTCGACTCCATCGCCGCCGTCGTCTCGGGCGAGGGCGTGTCGCTGGGCCTCCTTTTCGGCCTCGCCTTCCTCGGCGTGGGCCTGGCGTTCAAGATCTACGCCGCGCCC
>JBCBYE010000761.1:0-2059 GCA_039816075.1 Pseudomonadota bacterium
CCTCTTTCATGGCGCCCGACGCCGCCGCGCCGACCGTCAGCGTTAAGACGCCGACGACATGTTTTTAATCTGAACCGAATCTGCTACGCCCCGTCTCGTCGTAACGCGAGAGCGCCTGAAGGCGCTCGTTTTGGTCGGATCCCCCGGGGATCGGTCGTTCCGCCCCTCGTCGGGCGCCCGCGACGACGCCGATTTGGGGAAATCGAATGCACGTCAAAGCTCTGCTCGCAGGCGTGGTCGCCGGCGTTTTCGCCGCGACCTCCGCCGTCGCCGCCACCACCGGCTCCGCCGCCACCGAGGTCGTCGTGGACTGGGGCTCCTATGCCGGCCATTCGGCCGACGGCGCAACGCCCAGCCGCTACGATCCGCTCAACGCCACGGCCTCGGCGCCGGGCGACTTCTTCCGCATGGGCATCGGCAGCCTCGCGCTGTTCAGCTGGGGCGGATCCGAGATCATCGGCGACTCCTTCGTCTTCGAGACCACCTGGAACTGCAAGGACGCCTCGCCCGACGACGGCTACTGCGACAGCTATCCCGAGCGGATCAACGTCTACGCCGTCTCCGGCGACATCGCCGATCCGGCGCGGCTCCAGGACGATTTCGTCACGCCCGACCTGACGCCGCGCGCCCATCACGACCTCTCGGGCCTGATCGGTTCCGCCGACGTGGTGCTCGCCTCCACCCTCGGCAACGCCGAGGCGCAGGACGCGGGCTTCACCGTGGACCTCGCCGACGCCCGCTCCACGCTCGCCGGCCTCGGCAAGGGCATCTTCCACATCCTGATCGAGGACACGACCGCCTCCATCGGCTCCGTCCCGCGCCGCTCCTACGACGGGTTCGACATCGACGCGGTCTCCGCCAAGGTCGCCGTCATGCCCCTGCCCGGCGGCGTCCTGCTGATCGGCAGCGCGGTCCTCCTGATGGGCGCGGCCCGCCGCTATCTCGCCTGACCCCGGCGGCCGCCCGCGCCGCCCGCCGAAGCCAGGGCGTCCCTCCGGGGGCGCCCTTCGCCGTTGCAACCCGGCCTTGCGCCCCCGCGCCCTTCGGTCCCCTTCCGCCACCGCGTCCGCCGCTCTAGATTGCGCTGCGAAGGAGACGCCCATGGCCGAGACCGATCTGCCCCCCGCGATCCGCGCGCGCGACCTCAAGGACCGCGCCCAGCGCCACCCCGAAAAGGCGCACCGCGCCGAGACCGAGGTGCTGCGCAAGCCCAAATGGATCCGCGTCAAGGCCCCGGGCGGCGAGGGCTACGCCCGCACGCGCGACATCATGAAGTCCAATAATCTGGTGACGGTCTGCGAAGAGGCCGGCTGCCCGAACGTCGGCGAATGCTGGTCCCAGGGCCACGCCACCATGATGATCATGGGGGAGATCTGCACCCGCGGCTGCACCTTCTGCAACGTCGCCACCGGCCGGCCCGACGCGCTCGACGTCTTCGAACCGGGCCGCGTCGCCGACGCCGTGGCCAAGCTCGGCCTCAATCATGTCGTCGTCACGTCGGTCGACCGGGACGACCTGGCCGACGGCGGGGCGGGCCACTTCGCCCAGACCATCCGCGCCATCCGCGCCCGCGCGCCCGGCACGACCATCGAGATCCTCACCCCCGATTTCCTCCGCTGCAACGACCGCGCCCTGGAAACGGTGGTGGAGGCGCGCCCGGACGTCTTCAACCACAACCTCGAAACCGTCCCCGGCCTCTATCCCCAGGTTCGGCCCGGCGCCCGCTACTTCCACTCCCTGCGCCTGCTCCAGCGCGTCAAGGCGCTCGACCCGACCCTGTTCACGAAATCCGGCATCATGGTCGGCCTGGGCGAGGATCGTCAGGCCGTTCATCAGGTGATGGACGACATGCGTTCCGCCGACGTCGACTTCATCACCCTCGGCCAGTATCTGCAGCCCACGCCGCGCCACCACCGCGTCGCCGCCTTCATCACGCCGGACGAGTTCAAGGCCTATGAAAACGCGGCCTGGGGCAAGGGCTTCCTGATGGTCTACGCCACGCCGCTGACCCGCTCCAGCTACCATGCCGGCGACGATTTCGCGCGCCTGCGCGACGCGC
>JBCBYE010000172.1:0-7714 GCA_039816075.1 Pseudomonadota bacterium
GCGCCCGCGCAGGGGCGCCGCGCGCCGCGCCGCGGCGCTGGCCGCGGGCGCGGCCTCGGGCTATCTGGCGATGCGGCGGCCGCGTCGGACGGCGAACCATGCGGGAGGAACGCGGATGCGCGCGGTGCAGGCGACGGGCGACGGTTTGGACGCGCTGGAGGCGGCGGAGATCGCCGATCCCCCGGCGCCGGGACCCAAGGAACTGGGCCTCGACATCCTTGCCGCCACCCTCAATCCCGCCGATCTGCTGATGCTCGAAGGTCGCTACGGCACGCGCCCGCCGCCCCCCTTCATCCCCGGCGCCGAGGGCGTGGCGCGGGTGCGCGAGGTGGGCGCCGAGGTGCAGGGCTTCGCCGTGGGCGACCTGGTCATCCCCTTCGCCGGCCAGTGCTGGGCGGAGCGCATGACCACGCGCGCCGGCGCGGTGGTGAAGCTCGATCCCGGCATCGACCTGGACCAGGCGGCGATGCTCAAGGCCAACCCCGCGACCGCGCTCGCGATGCTTCAGGACCTCGTGGCGCTGGAGCCCGGCGATTGGGTGGCGCAGAACGCCGCCAATTCCGCCGTGGGCGTCAACGTGATCAAGATCGCCAAGGCCCTGGGGCTGAAGACCTACAACATCGTGCGGCGCAAGGCGGCGGCCAGGCGGCTGACGGCGCTGGGCGCGGACATGGTCGTCGTCCATGACGGCGGCGGCCTGCCGCCGGCCGCGCCCGAGGCGCCGCGCCTGGCGCTCGACGCCGTCGGCGGGGGCGCGACGGATGTGCTGGCGGAGCTGCTGGGCGACGGCGGCACGGTGGTGAACTACGGCCTTCTGTCGGGCGAGCCCTGCCGCATGGACCCGTTCCACCTGGTGTTCCGGCGCGCCACGCTGCGCGGCTTCTGGCTCGCCGACTGGTACGGTTCCGTTTCCCGCGACGTGCTGACCGACCGCTATGCGCAGCTGACGCGATGGCTGGCAGACGGGGTCGTCGGCGCGCCGGTGCTGGCCCGCTATCCGCTCGCCCAGGCGGCGCGGGCGGTCGAGCATGCCTCCAAGGGCGGGCGCGACGGCAAGATCCTGCTGATCAACCCCAGCCATCCCGACTACGACGACGAGGACTGAGCCGATGACCGACGTCTACCTGATCGGCGCCCATTCGACCAAGTTCGGCAAGCGCCCCGGCGACGATTTCCGCGACCTGGCGCGCGAGGCCTACGAGGGCGCGCTCGCCGATGCGGGGCTGGAGACGGGCGAGGAGATCGAATTCGCCTGGTTCGGCAATTGCGGCATGGGAACCTGGGGTCAGGCCTGCATCCGCGGCCAGACCGTCTTCACCCCGCTCGTGCGCGAGGGCCGCTTTCCCGAGCGGGTCCCGATGATCAACGTGGAGGGCGGCTGCGCCACCGCCTCCATGGCCTTCAACGGCGCCTTCAAGGACGTGGCGAGCGGGTCGGCGGCGCTGAGCCTGGCCATCGGCGCCGAAAAGACCTTCGTCGACGGCGACCCGGCGCGCACGCAGGCGATCTTCGACGGCGGCATCGATCAGCTGAACCCCGAGGAGTGGCATGAGTACTACGCCCGCGCCGCGGCCGAGACGGGCAAGACCTTCGACCCCAAGGACGGCGGCGGCACGGTGTTCATGGACACCTACGCCATGCAGGCCGCCTGGCACATGAAGCGCTGGGGCACGACGCGGCGCCAGATCGCGGCCGGCGCCTCCAAGAACCACTTCCATGGCTCGCTGAACCCCGCGGCGCAGTACCGGTTCGAGGTGTCGGTGGAGGAGGCGATGGCGGATCGGGAGATCAGCTGGCCGCTGACGCGCAGCATGTGCGCGCCCATCGGCGACGGCGCTGCGGCGGCGCTGCTCTGCTCCGAGGACTTTCTGCGCGGGCAGCCGGCGGCGGTGCAGGCCCGGGCGGTGAAGGTGCGCGCCTCGCAGCTGTCGGGCGGCAAGTATCGCCGCTTCGACGAGCCGGGGCTGAGCCGCGCGGCGGCGAAGAAGGCCTATGCGCAGGCGGGGCTGGGTCCGCAGGACATCGACCTCGCCGAGGTGCACGACGCCACGTCGTTCTGCGAGATCTACCAGGTGGAGATGATGGGCTTCTGCGAGGACGGGCAGGGCGGCGCCTATGTGGAAAGCGGCGCCGCCACGCTGGGCGGGGCGCGGCCGGTGAACCTTTCGGGCGGGTTGGTCAGCAAGGGGCATCCTGTGGGGGCCACGGGCCTGAGCATGATCCACGAGCTGACGCTGCAGCTGCGCGGCGAGGCCGGCGCGCGGCAGGCGGAGCGGGCGCGCCTCGCCCTGGCCGAGAACGGGGGCGGCGTCATCGGCTTCGACGAGGCGGCGTGCTCCGTGGTGATCCTCGAGGCGCCCGCGGGATAGCGCGCGCGGCCCGGCGCCCCGAGCGACGATCGAGCCCCTGGCAGGCGCCTGGCGGGCGCGGGCCCATTTCAGCGCCCCCTGGGGCGCCGGTCCGCCGCAGCCGGCCTGCGCGCGTCGTGTCACATCGCCGGCGGGGCGACGCCTCGCGGCGGCCGGCGGTTCGCGGACCCGCGCCGGTCGGGTCCACCCTCGCCCCGGACGAGGCTCCGGGCGCCTTGGTCGAGGGCCGCCTTGGGTCAGGGTCGCGGCCGCCTTGGGTCGCCTCGCGCAGGATCGCGCGTCCCATGGGCGCGCGGCGGCTCAGGCGAAGGCGAAGTCGCTCCTGCTCAGCTCGTCCAGCTCGGCGCCCATCAGTCGGGCCACGCCCTCGCCGAAATCCACGTCGACGTACTTGCGCTTGGCCTTGAACTCCAGCTCGGCGAAGCGGTCGGCGCCGGCCTCGATACGCAGCTTGTCCTGACCGTCGCGCCAGTCGGTCACCACGTCGCGGCCGGCCTTGCGGCCGAATTCGAACCAATCGCGCCCGGCCCCGCCGGTCAGCGCGTCGTTCCCGCGTCCGCCGTTCAGCGCGTCGCGGCCGGCATCGCCGTCCAGATCGTCCTTGCCGGCGCCGCCGTCCATCTCGTCGCGCCCGCCCTTGCCGCGCAGCTTGTCCTTGCCGGCGCCGCCCTGCAGGGCGTCGTCGCCCGCCTTGCCCAGCAGCGTGTCCGACCCCTTGCCGCCGTCGAGGGCGGAGCCGCCCTCGGCCGCCACCAGCGTGTCGGCGCCCTTGAAGCCCTTGACCTCGGCGCCCGCGAACAGCGCCTCGATCCGCTCGCCCGCGCCCGACCCCTTCTGCACCCCGTCCGGCAACGTCGCCGCGCCGTTGACCCGGCCGGAGATCGGCAGGTCGCGGATGAACGTCACGGCGCCGTCGGAGGGGTCGATCTCGTAAAGCCCCACGCCCGACAGCGCATAGAGCGTGCCCTCGTGCCGGTGCAGGCCGAACAGGTCCGGCAGGTCGTGGAACACGTCGCCGGTCTGCGCCTGCGTGTTCAGGTTCACCGTGCGCAGCGTCTCGTCCCGCGCGGCGTAGTAAAGCGTCGAGCCCACGATATGCATGTCGCCGGCCGAGGGGGAGCCGGGGATCTGGAAGCTGTCGAGCTCCGCGAACGTCTTGCCGTCGTAGATCTCCACCGACCGCGACTCGCCGTAGGAGACATAGAGCTTGCCCGAGGCGTCGAAGGCGAGGCCGTTGGCCTGCAGCACCGCGTCGAAGCCCAGCACGAAATCGGCCGACCCGTCCGACAGGTCGAGCCGATAGAGCGCGCCGAAGGTGTTGGCGTAGACCTCGCCCGACGGCGACACGGCGATGTCCGTGAAGTTCAGCGAATAGTCTTCGAGCAGGACGGCGCCGCCCGCATCCGTGGCGGCCTGGTAGACCCCGCCCGTGTCGTTCACCGCGTAGAACGCGGCGACCTTGTCGCGTCGGCCGGCCATGACGAACCCCTGCGCTGCGCGCCCCCCGTGGACAAAAGGTTAACCCAACGGCAAGGTTTCGCGCAACGGCGCAGGCCGTCGCGACGCCTCAGCCGTCGCGGATGTCTCGGCCCTCGGCGTTCATGCGCGCCATGCGGGCCAGGCCCTCGTCGCTCACCATCAGGTCGCAGAACAGCGTCCGTTCGGCCGCATGGCCCGCGGCGTCGCCGCCATGGCCGCGCACAAGGCGCTTGATATGGGCCAGGGCCGCCGCGGGCAGCGCCGCGAGCGTTTCGGCGCGGGCCAGCGCCTCCGCCAGCGCAGGGCCCTCCGGGGCGGCATGGACGAGGCCCAGCGCGGCGGCCTCCGCCGCGGCGACCGTGCGGCCGAACAGCATGAAGTCCAACGCCTTGGCCTCGCCGATCAGCCGCGGCAGGCGCTGCGTGCCGCCGGCGCCGGGCAGCAGGCCGATGCGCGCCTCCGGCAGGCCGATGGCCGTCGCCTCCGGCCCCGCCAGGCGCAGGTCGCAGGCCAGCGCCAGCTCGAACCCGCCGCCCATGCAGGCCCCGTCGATCGCGGCCAGGAAGGGCAGGCGATGGCGCTCGATGGCGCGCAGCGCCCGGTGCAGCGGCGGTTCGGGCACGGGCCGGTCTTCGCCGAACGTCATGCCCCGCTCCGCCATCGTCCGCGCGCGCGCCTCCAGCAGGCGCACGTCGTAGTGGCGGATGAAGACGGGGTCCTCGGCCCGCTCCGGCCCCGCGAGGACCACCGCGCGCGTCTCGCCGTCGTCCTCCAACGCCGCGAGCGCGGCGGTCAACGCCGCCTCCGTCCCGTCGTCCATGAACCCTTCGGGCGGATTGACGAAGCGCCACAGCTGCACCGCCCCGCGCCGCGAGATCTCGATGCGCCCGCTCATGACGCCTTGGCCCGGCGCAGCGCCGCCTTCGTCTCGCGCAGATCCAGCGCGCGCGGGTCCTCGCGCGGGTCCGCGCCTTTGCCGAACAGCGCGTGCTTCTGCACCTTGTTGGTCCCGGTCACCGGCAGCGCGTCGAGGAACGCCGCCCAGCCCGGAACCTTGTAATAGGCCAGCCGGTCGGCGGCGAAGGCCAGCGCGTCGCGGGCCAGCGCCTCGCCCGCCTCAGCCCCGTCGGCGGCGACGAGACAGGCCATCACCTCCTCGTCGCGCAGCGCATCGGGGACCGCCAGCACCGCGACGGCCCGCAGGCCCGGATGCTCGATCAGCGCCGCCTCCACCTCGGCGGCCGAGATGTTCTCGCCCGACCGTCGGATGATGTTCTTGGCCCGCTCCACGAAATGCAGCATGCCGTCCGCGTCCTGGCGGACCACGTCGCCGGTGTGGAACCAGCCGCCCTGCCAGGCCTCCTCTGTCGCCGCCTCGTTCTTGAGGTAGCCGCGAAAGAAGAAGCGCCGCGGGTCCGGCCCCGGGGAGCGGACGAGCATCTCCCCCTCCCGCCCGCGCGGCAATTCCGTGCCGTCCGGCCCGGCGACGATGGCCTCCATCCCCGCATAGGGCCGGCCGAAGGCGCGGGCGCCGACGCCGCGCGGCGCGTGCGAGGCGGCATAGCAGCGGCCCGTTTCGGTCATGCCCCAGACCTCCACCATCTCGATGCCGAAGCGCGCCTCGAACGCCGCATGCAGCGACGGATCGATCCCGGCGCCCAGGCCGAAGCGCACGCCATGGGCGCGGTCCTGCGGCGACGGCGGGGCCTTCATCAGCACCGGCGGGATGATGCCCAGATAGTGCATGCCCGTGGCGCGCGTGGCGATCAGGTCGTCCCACCAGGTCTCCGCATGGAACCGGTCGGGCAGGATCAGGCAGTTGCCGGTCAACGCCAGGGCGCAGGGCGTGACGGCGCCGCCGTTCATGTGGAACGCGGGCAGGGGGTTGTAGACCCGCTCCTCCCCGATCCCCAGCGCCAGCGCGCCGCCGGCGTCGCGATACCAGGCGGCGCCGCCCAGAATGTAGGCGTTGTCGATGATGCAGCCCTTGGGCCGCGCCGTGGTGCCGGAGGTGTAGAACAGCGCCGCCTCCGTCCCCAGCCCCGGCGCCTCCTCGCGCCGCGGCGTCGGCGGCGGCGGCGGGGCGAAGGCCCCGGGCGCGGACCCGTCGTCCCAGGACAGGATCGGCAGGTCGGGCGCGGCCTCGCGCAGCTTGGCGACGTTCCAGGGCGCAGCGACGGCCAGCGCGGCCTCGGAATGCGTCAGAAAGTACCGCATCTCGTCCAGCAGGTAATGCGGGTTCGCCGCCGCCTCGCCGGCCCCGATCTTGTTCAGGGCGAGGAAATGCAGGAAATGCGCCGGGTGATTGTCCAGCGCCAGCACCACGCGGTGGCCCGGCCCCCAGCCGGCGGCGGCGTAGCGCTCGGCCAGGACGTCGACCGCGGCGACGACCTCGCCGTAACGCCACTCCGCCCCGTCCGGCAGATAGGCGCGTCCCGGGCGCGGCGGCGCGCAGAGGAAGGGCTTGTCCGGATGCGCCGCCGCCGCCGCGGCGACCGCGCCGTGGAACGTCTCGAACGGCGTGGGCAGGGCCGGGCCGCCATCCTCGGCCAGGGTCTCGCTCGGGGTCATGCCGCCACCCTTTCGATCAGCATGGCCATGCCCTGACCGGCGCCCAGGCACATGGACAGCACCGCGCGTCGTCCCCCGGTCGCCTCCAGGTGCTGCAGGGCGGTCATGGCCATGCGCACGCCGGTCACGCCCGGCGGATGACCCAGCGAGATGCCGCCGCCATAGGCGTTGTGCAGATCGCGCGGGATGCCCAGATGCCGCTCCGCGTTCAGGTTCACCGCCGCGAAGGCCTCGTTGATCTCGAAATAGTCGATGTCGGAGATCCTGAGCGCGTTGCGCTCGAGCAGCCGGCGGATGGCGGGCACGGGCCCGTGGCCCATGATCTCCGGCGGCACGCCGACCACGTCCCAGTCCACGATGCGCGCGCGGGGGGCGACGCCCTCCGCCTCCAGCGCGGCGCGGTCGCCCACCAGAACGAAGGCGGCGGCGTCGTTGACGGTGGAGGCGTTGCCGGCGGTCACCCGCCCGTCCTTGCGGAAGGCCGGGCGCAGCCGCGCCAGCCTCTCCGCCGTGGCGTCCTCGCGCGGGCACTCATCCTCGGCGAAGACCGTCTCCCCCTTGCGCGTGGTCAGCGTCACCGGGGCGATCTGTTCGGCGAGGAACCCGCTGCGCCGCGCCTCGAGGGCGCGCGCCTGGCTCATCGCCCCCCATTCGTCCATCGCCTCGCGCGTGATCTGATGGCGGTCGGCCAGGGTCTCGGCGGTCTCGCCCATGTAGTCCTGGCTGAACGGGCAGCGGTAGGCCCAATCGAGCATGTCGTCGAGCTGCTGCGGCCCGCGCTGCGCGCCCCAGCGGATCGTGGTCGTGGCGAAGGGCGCGCGGCTGTAGCTCTCGGCGCCGCCGGCCAGCGCGATGCGCGAATGGCCGGAGGCGACCTGCTGATCGGCCGACAGGATGGCTTGCAGGCCCGAGGCGCAGGCGCGCACCACATGCAGCGCGCCGGCCGATTCGGGGATGCCCGACTTCACGCCGACCACGCGGGCGGCGAAGAGGCTGTCGCGGTCCGACGGCACGGTGGTGGTGAAGACCATGTGGTCCACGGCCTCGGCGCGCATCCCCGCCGCCGACAGCGCGGCGGCGGCCGTCGCGCCGGCCATCTCGGTCATCTCCAGGTCCTTCAGCGCCCCCCCGAACGCGGCCAGCGGCGTGCGGCGGCCGCCTGCGATGACGGTCTCGGCCATATTAGTCCTCCCATCTGCGCCGCCTCTGCTAGGCTGGCCGCGCTGCGCCGGCAAGGGCGCGCGCTTGACCGGGGAGGATAGGGCGATGACGCCGGAAGACTTCATGACGACGAC
>JBCBYE010000503.1:0-3736 GCA_039816075.1 Pseudomonadota bacterium
CGCCTGACGGGCGAAGCTCGGATCATAAATGTCGGAAGGGGCTGGCGGTTTCGTCGGCCCTTTTCTTTGGGCGCAAGGCCCTGCGAGGAAAGAGTTGACGCGGCGCCGCTCGCTGGCAAACTGGGACGTGTCGTGTGGGTGAGGACGGATTGATCAGGCCTCGCCGCGCGCCGCAGCTTTGAGGGGATCTGCCATGCACAAATCGGTCTTCGCGGCCCTTTTCGCCGCCGCGCTGGGCGCCCCGGCCCCGGCCGCCGCGCTTTTCACCTACGACCTGCTGAACATCGAGCTTGAGTGCTCGGTCTGCTTCGACGAGGCGGGCACGCGGTTCGACGCTGGGGACGGCGCCTTCGTCGACATCTTCGGCACGATTACCACGCGCCGGCTGGGCGTGCTGAGCGACCCGGCCGATATCGTGGGCTTCACGATCCGCGCCCTGCCGCGCGACCCGAACATCGTGCCGATCACCTTCAGCGGAACGCAGGTGGGACTGATCGACGACTCCGATCCGTTCAACGGCGCGCCCGCGCGGTTCGAGGCGACCCCGACGGAACTGCGCTATCTGGGCACGGGGCTGAGCGAGGCGGTGTTCGCCGACGCCGCGCCGCCCTTCACCAGCGCTTTCGTGGTGGCGGGGGGCGAGCTGTCCACGTTCTACGAGGCGGGCGTGCAGACCCTCGTCTCGGCGGTCGAGACCGGGCGAGGGCAGGCCATCGCCTTCCGCCAAACCGAGATCCCTGCGCCCTTCGCGGCGCCGCTGCTGGCCACGGGTCTGATCGCGTTGGCGACGCTGCGGCGGCGACGCAGGCGCGCGGCGCAGGCCTAAGGGCCCCCTTTCGTCGCCGCCTGCGGAGCGCTAAGGCGCAGGCGGGACGAGGGAGGGGCCATGAAGACTCTGTTCGAGCGCAACCGTGACTGGGCCGCCGCGGTCAATGACCGCGATCCAGATTTCTTCGATCGGCTCAGCCGGCAGCAGACGCCGCGCTACTTCTGGATCGGCTGCGCCGACAGCCGCGTGCCGGCGAACGTGGTGGCGGGCCTGGATCCGGGCGAGGTCTTCGTCCAGCGCAACGTGGCGAATGTGGTGCACAGCTCGGACCTGAACCTGCTCTCGACATTGGAATATGCGGTGGAGACGCTGAAGGTCACCCATGTAATCGTCTGCGGCCATTACGGCTGCGGCGGGGTCAAGGCCTCGACGGAGGCCTATCCGCAGGGGCTGGCCGACCATTGGCTGCAGCCCATCCGCCGCCTCGCCGCGATCCACGCCGAGGAGCTGTCGCGCGCCGTGACGGAGGAGGCGAAGCTGAACCGTCTGGCCGAGCTCAACGTGATCGAAGGCGTGCGCAAGGTCGCGGAGACGCCCATCATGCGCCGCGCCTGGGGCCGAGGCCAGGACGTCAGCGTGCATGGCATCATCTACGGCCTGCGCGACGGTCGCCTGCGGGACCTGGGCGTCTCCGTGCGCTGGCAGGCGGAGACGCCGCCGCAGTCCTGACGCCCGGCCCCGCGGCGAGGGCACGGCGTCAGGCGGGGGTCGCCAGCACCGCGTAATCCACCATGACGTGGCGGGCGAAGGCAGGGCGGGCCTTCAGGCGGTCGTAATACGCGGACAGCGCCGGCAGATCCGGCCGGGCCCAGTCGAGCGTGTACCAGCGATAGAGCAAGTGGCCCGTGAGCACGTCCGCCCAGCGGAACGTTTCGCCATCTAGCCATGGCCCTTCGCCCAGGCGCGCGTCCAGCAGTCGGGCGCCGGCGGCGCAGGCCTCCACCGCCTCGGCCGTGGGGACGCCGCCGCGCAGGAACGGCCAGAAGACGCCTTGCGCGAAGGCGGGGCCGAAGCCGGTCTTGATCCACTCGGCCCACATGTCGAGCGGGGCGCGCGCCGCCGGATCCGCGGGCCAGAAGGCGGCGTCCCCGTAGCGGGCCGCGAGGTAGCGCACCACCGCCGCGCTTTCCCACAGGGCCGGCCCGTCGCCGTCGCGGAACGTGGGCACGCGGCCATGGGGGTTCATCGCCAGGTACTCGGGCGTGTCGAGCCCGCCGAAGGCGTGGCCGCGGTCGTGGCGCGTGACGCGGTCGTCGAGCCCCAGCTCTCCCAGCGTCCACATCACCGCCTGCACGTTGGACGACGTGGCGCGCCCCCAGACCTCGAACATCTCGGCGTCTCCCTCTTGGTCTTCGGTTTCGCTCCCGGCGGTCGGCCGGTCGGCGGCGCCGGACCCTCAGTCCTCCGCCCCGGGCCCGTGGCGCAGCGCCTTGACGGCCCCGCGCCGCTTCTTGGCATCCACGCGCCGGCGTTGCGAGCCCAGCGTGGGTCGCGTCGCGATGCGCCGGCGCGGCCGCTCCAGCGCCTTGGCGATCAGCTCGGCGAGGCGGGCGCGCGCCTCTTCGCGGTTGCGAGCCTGAGATCGGTGCGCCTCCGCCCGGATCAGCACCGCGCCGTCCTGCGTCCAGCGCCGACCGGCGAGGCGGCGCAGGCGCGCCTTGGCGTCGGCGGGAAGGTGAGGGGAGCGGGCGGCCTCGAATCGCAGCTCCACCGCGGTGGAGACCTTGTTGACGTTCTGTCCGCCCGGGCCGGACGCGCGGGTGAACTGCTCCGTCAGCTCCCAGTCTTCGATGGCGACCTGATCGTTGATGCGCAGCATGGCGGCGATCCTCGGGCGGGCGGCGTCGTGCGGCGGTCTTGTGTCAGGCGAGAGCCCGAAAAGCAAAGGGACCGTGGCCTTGGGCCACGGTCCCCGTGAGCTTCGGAGCCTCGGGCGGGCGGCTTGCGCCTCGCCCCAGGTCCGATCGGAAAGGCGGCTGCGCCTTACCCGCGGACCTCGAACGAAGACCCGACCCAAAGCTCCAATCTCTCACTCGACATTGGACCACCTCCTTTCCGTTGTTTCTGCTCCAAGAAACATGGGGCGCGCGGGCCCCGCCGTCCAGCACGAAGTTCAGGCGGCGGCGATCCTGCGGGAGATGAGGCGGAATGGCCCCAGCGCGATCAGCGCCAGGGCGACCTTCACGCCGAAATCCGCAAGGGCGAGCGAGGCCCAGAGCGGGGCCGCGGGGCCGAGGCCCAGGATCGGAACGATTTCGTTCGCCCAGGCCACGTCTTCGGGCGGAAACAGCGGGCCGAACGAGGCGGAGAAGGCCAGCGAGAAGAACAGCGCCGTGTCCACGGCCGACCCCGCGACCGAAGAGATAAGCGGCGCGCGCCACCAGCGGCCGGCGCGCAGGCGGTCGAAGAGCGATACATCCAGCAGCTGCGCCGTCAGGAACGCGGCCCCGGAGCCGATGGCGATGCGCAGGGTCGTCAGCCCGAAGCCGGCCGCGACCAGAGAGCAGAGGATCCCGGCCGCGAAACCCGCCGCCACCACGCGCCGCGCCGCGGCGGGACCGAGCAGACGGTTCGACAGATCTGTCACCAGAAAGGCGATGGGATAGGTCAGCGCGCCCCAGGTCAGCCAGTCGCCCAGCAGGAACTGCACCAGGATGTTCGACAGCACCACGACCGCGGCCATGGCGGCGACGGCGGTCAGAAGTCGGCGGTCCGTCCAGCCCGGGACGGCGGCATGGGGGGCGGTCATGGCGGTTCGCTCCATCGTCGACGCTTGGGACGGCAGGGCTGCGCCCAGCCCGGTTCGGCTATCCCGCGCGCGCCGGCGCAGTCAAGCGCGGCGGCGTCGTCCGCGGCGCGGATGCGGGCGGCGGATCAGCCGGGCAGCATGCCCAGGGCGTTGAGGTA
>JBCBYE010000489.1:0-3856 GCA_039816075.1 Pseudomonadota bacterium
CCCAGCACCAGCCGCCATGCCAGGCGCCGTGCAGCAGGACGAAGGTCGCCACGGGCCGCGCCTCAACCGTCCGCCGCGCGCAGCGCCTCCAGCAGCGCGGCGCTGTCGTAGCCGTCGGCCACCCGCCCCTGCGCCCGCTGGAACGCGCGGATCGCGGCGCGGGAGTTCGGCCCGATGATCCCGTCCACTCCCTGCGTGTCGTAGCCCAGCGCCGTCAGCCGCCGCTGCATCTCCTGCTTCTCGGATCGCGACAGCGTCCGGTCGCCCCGCGGCCAGGCCTGCGCGATGGGGCCGGCGCCGCGGATGCGGTCGGCCAGATGGCTCACCGCCAGCGCGTAGGAGGTGGAGTTGTTGTAGCGCCGGATCACCCGGAAGTTCGACGTCACGGCGAAGGCCGGCCCCCGCGCGCCGGCCGGCGCGATCAGCGCCATGTCGCCCGAAGGCCAGCCGCCCGCGACCGGCGTCGCGCCCAGCGCCGCCCAGTCCGCGCCGCTCCGCGTCGTTCGCCCGTCCACCAGCGCGTAGTCGAACCCGGCCGGCAGGCGCACCTCCACCGCCGGCGCCAGGCCCTGCGTCCAGCCGAAGCGGGACAGGTAGTTCGCGGTGGAGGCGAGCGCATCCACCGCATCCTCCGCCCACAGATCGCGCCGTCCGTCCCCGTCGAAATCGACCGCGTACTCTTCGAAGCTGGTGGGGATGAACTGCGTGTGGCCCATCGCGCCGGCCCAGCTGCCCACCATGCGCGCCGGCGTCACGTCTCCCGCCTGCAGGATGCGCAGGGCGGAGATCAGCTGCGCTTCGGCGAAGTCGCGGCGACGCCCGTCCCAGGCCAGCGTCGACAGGCTGCGCACCACGGGGATGGAGCCGTAGTTGGCGCCATAGGCGCTCTCCAGCCCCCAGATGGCGATCACCGCCTCTCGGTCGACGCCGTAGGCGGCCTCGATGCGGTCCAGCGCGCCGGCCTTCTCGGCGCGCAGGCGTCGGCCGTTCGCGATGCGCGCGTCGCTGACCGCGCCGTCCAGATACTCCCAGATCGGACGCGAGAACTCCGGCTGAAACCGATCCAGCTCCAGCACCCGGTCGCTCGGCGTCACCCCGGCGAAGGCGCGGTCGAACACGCCGGCCGAGATGCCCTCGCCCAAGGCCTGCGCCCGGAACGCGGCGCGCCAGTCTTCGAAGCTCAGCCGCACCGGCGCCGCCGCGGGCGAGGCGCCGGGCGAGGGGGCGGGCGTCGCGCTGGTCTGCGGCGCATCGGCCGCCGCGCAGCCGGACAACAGCGCCGCGGCCAGCGCGGCAAGACAATGGGGGGAACGCATGGGGCCTCTTTCGGGCTGCTCGAACGGACCATGACGCTACCCTGCGGCACGGGCCGAAAAAAGGCGAGGGCGCGGGGCTTCGGCGGCGGGGCGCCGGGCCTCGGCGGCGCTCTCTCGACGATCCGTCAAACCACGTCCAGCAGCGCCTCCGCCACCCGGTCGGCCTGATGCAGCGGCATGCCCGCCACGTTGATGCGCCCCGGTCCCAGCGCGAAGATCGCATGCGCGTCGCGCAGCCGGTCGACCTGCCCCTCGCTCAGGCCCAGCAGGCTGAACATGCCGCGCTGATCCTCGATGAAGGTCCAGCCCTGGCCGCCGGGCCGCCGGGCCAGCGCCTGCGCCAGCGCGCTGCGGGCGCCCTTGATGCGCGCGCGCATCTCGCCCAGCTCCGCACGCCAATCCTCGGTCAGCGTCGGATCGGCCCAGATCCGCCGCATGATCTCGCCCCCGCGCCACGGCGGGAAGGAGATCGTGTTGCGGTTCAGCAGCGCGAGCGAGGCCGTCGCGGCCTGCCGCGCCGCCGCATCCGGCGACACCGCCAGCGCGATGCCCGCCCGGTCGCGATAGAGCCCGAAGCTTTTGGAGCCGGACAGGCCGATCAGCGCCTCCGGCACGGCGTCGACCATGGCGCGCAGCCCGGCCAGATCCTCGTCCCAGCCGTCGCCGAGCCCCGGATAGGCCACGTCGAAGAACGGGATCCAGCCGCGCTCCGCCGCCAGCGCCGCCAGCCGCGCCCACTGCCCCGCATCGGGATCGGCGCCCGACGGGTTGTGGCAGCAGGCATGCAGGATCACGAGGTCCCCGGCCGGAACCTGGGCCAGCGCCGCCTCCGCCGCGTCGAAGTCCAGCTCCCGCCCGGCGCCGTCGAGCCACGGATAGGTCTGCATCTCCAGCCCTGCGGCGGTCAGCAGGCTGGCATGGTTGATCCAGGTGGGCGACGGAATCCAGCACCGCGCGCCCGCCCGCGCCTGCGCCGCCAGCCGACCCAGCAGGTAAAGCGCGCCGGTCCCGCCGGCGCTCTGACAGCCGGTCGCCCGCGCGGCGCGCGCCTCGCCCAGCACGGCGCGCGCCGCCGCCTCCGTCACGGTCGGATCGCCGGTGAAGCCGGTATAGACCTTGGTCGTCTCCTCCTCGGCAAGGCGCCGCTCCGCCTCGCGCACCGCGCGGAAGACCGGCGTGCGTCCGTCGCCGTCGCGATAGACGCCGATGCCGAGGTCCATCTTCTCGGGCCTCGGATCGTCGCGGAACCGAGCCATGACGGCCATCACCTTGTCCGGCTCCGCCGGCGGCAACGCTTCGAGCATCGGTTCCTCCCCTTCGGCTTCTTTCAGTCGCCCAGTCGGCGGAAGGCCGTCGGCGGCCCGCCGCCGCCCGCCTCGATCCGCGCGAAGGCCCGGGCCAGCGGCTCGGCCGCGACCGCCATGTGATGGGCGTTGCAATGCAGCAGCGTCGCCGCGTCGGTCATCACGCCCACATGGCCGCGCCAGAACGCCAGGTCCCCGCGGCGCAGGTCGGCGGGATCGGCGGGCGAACCCTCCTCCGCCTGCATGTCGCTGTCCCTCGGCGCCGGCAGTCCGGCCGCCCGCCGGGCGATCTGCACCAGTGCGGAACAATCGAGCCCCAAGGGCGTCGCCCCGCCCCAGACGTAGGGCGCGCCGATCAGCCGCTCCGCCACCGCCACCCAATCGGGCGCCGGGGCGTCCAGCGGCGCGACCAGGGGCGCGGGCACGCATCCCGCCTCCGTGCGCAGCCAGCGTCGACGGTCGGCGCCCCCGGCGGCGCCCCCCTCGGTCACGATTTCGCCCGCCAGCCGCGCATTCATCGGCAGCAGCGCCAGGGGCGCGGTCTTCAGTTCAGGCGTCGCGTGCAGGGGCGCCGCGGCCACGCAGACCCGATGGCTCGCCTCGGGGCCCGGCGCGCCCAGCCCCTCGCCGGGCGCATAGCCCACATAGCCGTCCTCCACCGCCTGCAGCCACGCGAAGCCGTCGGCCTCGTCATAGACGTCGACCTCGGCGCCCCGGATCAGCTCATGCGTCATCCCCGCCGCGCCCGGCCGCGCGAACATCGGCAGCCGCGGCGCCCGCACCGCCCGGCGCACCGGCGCGGCGTAGCGCGGGGCGTCCGCCACGCCGCGCAGGCGCTCCGCCGCCAGATCGGCGCGAACCGCATGCAGCCGCGGGTCGAGGGCCCTCACCCCGCCCGCTCCGCGATCACCTCGAAGGCCGCGCGCATCCCCTGCGCCTCGCCGCCCTTGGGCCGGCCCGGCTTGGCCGAGGGCGTCCAGCCATAGACGTCGAAATGCGCGAAGGCGCCGGCCTGCTCGACGAAGCGGCGCAGGAACAGCGCGGCGGTGATCGACCCGCCCATGCCGCCCGCCGGCGCATTGTCGAGATCCGCCAGCGTCGGCTCGATCCTTTCCTCGTAGCCGTCCCAGAAGGGCATCCGCCACAGCGGGTCCGCCACCCGGCCCGACGCGGCGCTCAGCGCCTCCGCCAGGGCGTCGTCGTCGGTGTAGAAGGGCGCAAGCTCCGGCCCCAAGG
>JBCBYE010000777.1:0-1992 GCA_039816075.1 Pseudomonadota bacterium
ATCCGCTCTCAAAATGAGAGTCTTTACGGGCGTCAAGCGGCGCCCCGCTCTTCCGCCCGGGCCGCGCGCTTGCGCTCGTGCGGATCGAGGTGGCGTTTGCGCAAACGGACGGCGCCGGGCGTCACCTCCACCAGCTCGTCCGATTCGATGAAGGCGATGGCCTCTTCGAGACCGAATCGACGCGCCGGGGTGAGGATCACCGCATCATCCTTGCCCGAGGCCCGCACGTTGGTCAGTTTCTTGCCCTTGAGCGGGTTCACGTCCAGGTCGCCCGGGCGGGCGTTCTCGCCGATGATCATGCCCTGATAGACCGGCTCCCCGGGGCTGACGCAAAGGCGTCCGCGATCTTCGAGATTGAAGAGCGCGTAGGGCACCGCGTCGCCCTGCTCCATGGAGATCAGGACGCCGTGGCGACGGCCGGGGATCGGGCCCTTCCAGTCGGACCAGTCGTGAAACACGCGGTTGAGGATGCCGGTGCCGCGCGTGTCGGTGAGGAATTCGCCGTGGTAGCCGATCAGGCCGCGCGAGGGGGCGTGAAAGACGATGCGCGTCTTGCCGCCGCCGGAGGGGCGCATCTCCACCATCTCGGCCTTGCGCTGGGCCAGCTTCTCGACCACCGCGCCGGAGTGTTCGTCGTCCACGTCGACGGTGACCTCCTCGATCGGTTCGAGGCGGCGGCCGCCCTCGTCGCGCATCACCACGCGGGGGCGGGAGACGGAAAGCTCGAAGCCCTCGCGGCGCATGTTCTCGATCAGCACGCCGAGCTGAAGCTCGCCGCGGCCGGCGACCTCGAACGCGTCGCGCTCGGCCGTGTCGGAGATCTTGATGGCGACGTTCGATTCGGCCTCGCGCATCAGCCGCTCGCGGATCACGCGGGACTGCACCTTGTCGCCGTCCTTGCCGGCCAGCGGCGAGTCGTTGATCGAGAAGGTGACGGAGATGGTCGGCGGGTCGATGGGCTGCGCCGGGATCGCCTCCGTCACCGCGGGATCGGCGAGGGTGTCGGCCACGGTGGTCTTGGTCATGCCGGCGAGCGCGACGATGTCGCCGGCGCGCGCCTCCTCCACCGGTTCGCGGGCCAGGCCCCGGAAGGCGAGGACCTTGGAGACGCGGAAGCGCTCGATCTCCGCCCCGTCGCGGGAGAGGGAGCGGATCGTGGTGCCGGCCTTGACCACGCCGCGCTCGATCCGGCCCGTCAGGATGCGGCCGAGGAAGGGGTCGGCCTCCAGCGTGGTGGCGAGCATGGCGAAGGGCTCGCCCTCATGCGCGACCTGGGCGGGGGCGGGCACATGCGTCAGGACCGTCTGGAAGAGCGCGTCGAGGTTTTCGCGCGGGCCGTCGAGATCCGCGTCCGCCCAGCCGGAGCGGCCGGAGGCGTAGAGGCTGGGGAAATCCAGCTGATGCTCATCGGCGTCGAGCGCGGCGAAAAGGTCGAAGACCTCGTCGAGCGCGCGGTCGGGATCCGCCTCGGGCTTGTCGACCTTGTTGAGGACCACGATGGGCCGCAGGCCGAGGCCGAGCGCCTTTTGCGTGACGAACTTGGTCTGCGGCATCGGCCCTTCGGCGGCGTCCACCAGCAGGATCACGCCGTCGACCATGGAGAGGATGCGCTCCACCTCGCCGCCGAAATCGGCGTGGCCGGGGGTGTCGACGATGTTCAGGCGCGTGCCGTTGAATTCGACCGAGGTGCATTTGGCGAGGATGGTGATCCCGCGCTCCCGCTCCAAGTCATTGGAATCCATGGCGCGTTCGGCGACGGCCTGGTTTTCGCGAAAGGCCCCGGACTGGCGGAGCATCTGGTCGACGAGCGTGGTCTTGCCATGGTCGACATGCGCGATGATGGCGATGTTGCGCAGCTCCATCGGGGCGGCTCCTGACAGGGTTTGGCGGGCGGGAGGGTGGATTTCGGGGGCAGATGGCGCGATTTCGCGCCTGCGGCAAGGAAATTCGTGGACAAGGCCGCCGGCGGGGGCGGCTGCGGGCGTGCCCGGG
>JBCBYE010000446.1:0-4160 GCA_039816075.1 Pseudomonadota bacterium
CCGGCCGAACGCCCCGCCCGCCCACCCGCGTCCGGCCGGCGCGGGGGCGCGGCGCGCGACGGGACGGTCGGTCGACGGCATGAGCGGCAGGCGCCGCGATGTTCCGAGCGTGGAGCCGGCCGGGTCTCGCAGGCATTGCGACGTCGAGCGGCTTTTCCGACCGTCCTGCGCGGATCGGGGGCGCATCGCTTCGGTCCGAGCGGCTTGCGGGGCGCGGGCGAGCGTCCAAGATCGGCAGCTGCAAACGCGCCGACGTGCGGTCGCCTCGGCGACCGCGGGCCGGGCTCGGGCGCCTCATCGACATCGGGTTGGGTCGTCCGGCGCAGGCCGGACGCGGGAGAAACATGTCGACCGAAGCCGGTTCAACCCCGTCGGCGAGCCTCCACCGCATCCCAAAAGCGTCCGGCGACGTCGATGCCGTCGAAGCGCTCCAGCTCCTGCATGCCGGTGGGCGACGTGACGTTGATCTCCGTCATCATGCCGCCGATCACGTCGATGCCGACGAACAGCAGGCCGCGCTCTCGCAGAACGGGCCCGATGGCGGCGCAGATCTCGCGGTCGCGCGCGTCGAGGGCCACGGGCTCGGGCCGGCCGCCCACATGCATGTTGGAGCGGGTCTCGCCCTTCTGCGGCACGCGGTTGATGGCGCCGACGGGCTCGCCCTCGATCAAGATCACGCGCTTGTCGCCGTTCTCGACGGCCGGCAGGAACGCTTGGGCGATCAGAGGCTCCCGGTTGATGCCGGAGAAGAGTTCGTGCAGCGACGCGAGGTTGCCGTCGCCGGGTTTCAGGCGAAACACCCCGGCGCCGCCGTTGCCGTAGAGCGGTTTGACGATGACGTCGCCATGCGCCTCGCGAAAAGCGCGCAGGGCGTCGAGATCGCGGGCCACGAGGGTCGGCGGAGAGAGATGCGCGAAGTCGAGGACGAGGATCTTTTCGGGGCAGTTGCGCACCCAGAACGGGTCGTTGACGACGAGGGTGCGCGGATGCACGCGCTCGAGCAGATGCGTCGTGGTCACATAGGCCATGTCGAAGGGCGGGTCCTGGCGAAGAAGGACCACGTCGACGTCGGTTTCCAGGTCCAGCCGCTGCGGGGCGCCGAGTTCGAAATGATCGCCGGGGCTGCGACGAACCTGCAGAGGACGGGCGCGGGCGGCCACGCGGCCCTGGTCCCACATCAGCTCGCCGGGGCCATGGATCCAGAGGCGATGGCCCCGGGCCTGCGCCTCTTCGGCCATGCGGAAGCTGGTGTCGGCGTCGATATCGACCGACTCGATAGGGTCCATCTGAACGGCGACGGCGAGGCTCATGGACCGATCCTTCCTGGCGCTTGAGACGTCGGCGGGAGCGCGAGCAACATCACGCGAGGCCGGGACGGTCAAGGCGCCGGACGGCGCGACGCGCCGGCGACCGTCGCCGACGCCGACGCCGTTCGGGTCATTCGAAGAAGGCGTTATCGATGACTTCGATGGACCCGCAGCGGTCGAGCAGGACGACGTCGAAGCGCATGTCGAGATTCGCCGCGCCTTCCAGTTCCATGAAGCGCAGCGCGGCGGCCTCGATGCGCCGACGCTGGGCCGGAGACATCGCGTATGCGGCCGCGGCGAGGGTCCGACGCGTCTTCACCTCCACGAAGGCCAGCAGATCGCCTCGACGCAGGATCAGGTCGATTTCGCCGCCGCCATGTTCGCGGCCTGCGCGCCAATTGCGCGCGACCTCCCGCCAGCCCTCGCGAGCATACCATCGCGCCGTCGCCATCTCGCCGCCGCGGCCGACCGCGCCGGAGCGACGGCCGTCGCGCGCGCGACGGGCGCGGGACGGTGCGGCGGGATTCTGGAGCAGAGCGTCGAACGGCATTGCAAACCCTCCTGAGGCGGCCCGTCTCCCTCGCACGGTCTTGGTTAATGTTCGCTTTCGCCAGCCGCCAATTCCAGCGCCCGCGCATAGGCGGCGCGTCGGGGGGCGCCTGTGACCGCCGCCGCTTCCGCCGCCGCTTCGCTGACCGTCATGCGCCGCAGCGCGTCGCGAAGAACGGCGTCGAGCGCGTGCGCATCCAGCTCCGCCGCCGGAGCCGGGCCGACGAGAAGCACGACCTCGCCCTTGGGCGGATCGCTCGCGGCGTCCTCGGCCAGACGCGCCAGCGAATCGCGGCGCACCTCTTCGAAACGCTTGGTCAGCTCCCGCGCCAGGGCGCCTGGCCTGTCGGGGCCCAGCGTCTCGGCCATGTCGCGCAAGGCGTCCGCGGTGCGGCGCGGGCTCTCGTAGCAGATCAGCGTCGCTCTGGCGGCGTCGGCCTCGCTCAGCGCGGCGCGGCGCGCGCCCTTGCGGGGCGGCAGGAACCCCAGGAACAGAAACCGGTCCGAGGGCAGCCCCGACAGGGTCAACGCCGTGATGGCGGCGCTGGGGCCCGGCGCGGCGGTGACGGGAAGCGCTTCATCCAAGGCTTCGCGCGCCAGCTTCCAGCCCGGATCGGCGATCAGGGGCGTCCCCGCGTCGGAGACCAGGGCCACGCTCGCCCCGCGGCGCAGCGCGTCCAGCAGCGCGGGCCGAACCGCCGCGCCGTTGCGGTCGTGATACGCGAGGAGGCGTCGGCCGCCCAGTGCGACGCCGTGCATCTCCATCAGCCGCCGAGCGCTGCGCGTGTCCTCGGCGGCGATGATGTCGGCGCGGCCCAGCACGTCGAGCGCGCGGAGCGTCACGTCGCCGGCGTTGCCTATGGGCGTCGAGACCAGGTGCAGCCCCGGCGCCAAAGCCGGGGCGGTCGGCCCGGCTGCATCGCTCGCCGCCTCCGCCGCGACCCCGGCGGCCTGCGGCGCCGGCGCATCAGAAGGCGGGGCGCCGCGTCCGGCCGGACCGCGCCGCGCCTTTCGTCCCGAGCGCTTCGCCGTCATACTCGATGCCCGGCGGAACCCGATCCGCGGCGGCGGGTCGGACAGGGGCGACGAGCGGAACGGATGCGACGGATCATGACGGCTATCTTGAACTTGCCCGACCAGGGTGTCGATGCGCGCCAGGCGGCCGGACCCCGCGGCGCGCCGCGGGCCGGGCGGAGGCGGCGCGGGCTGGGCGCGGCCGCGCTGATCTGCGCGGCGCTGGCCGCCTGCGGGCAAAGCCGCGCTCCCCAGGCCGGACCCATCGCCCAGACGCCGGCGGGCGGGGGAGGCGCCGGCGCCGCCCAGCCCTCGGTGGCGCTGGACGAACCGGCGCGCGTGGCTCTGCTGACGCCCCTGGGGGCCTCGGATCCCGGCGCGCAGGCCGCGGCTCGGGCCATCGCCGACGGTGCGCGCCTCGCCGCGGCGGAGCGGCCGGGCCTGATCACGCTCGACGAGCGCGACACGTTCGGTCGGCCCGACGCCGCCGGCGCGGCGGTCCGCGAGGCTTCGGCGGCGGGCGCTTCGGTGGTGCTCGGGCCTCTTTTCGGCGCCAACGCCGCCAGCGTGCGGGAGGCGGCGAAGGCGGCGGGGCTCAGCGCGATCTCCTTCTCCAACACGCCCTCGGCGGCGGGCGACGGCGTCTGGCTGGCGGGTCTGCTCGCCGGGTCTCAGGCCGATGCGCTGCTGCGCCATGCCTCGCGCCGCGCGCCCGGAGCGCTGGGCCTCTACTATCCCGACACCGCGCCCGGTCAGGTGGCGCGCGACGCGCTGCTGGCGGCCGCGCCGGGGGCGGGCCTGTCGATCCAGCCGATCACCGCCTACCCGCGCAGCTTCGAGGGCATCGAGACCTCGTCGCTCGGCTATGCTCAGGCGCATGCGGCCTCCGGCGCCGGCGCGGTGGCGCTGCCTGATCGCGGCCAGGGCCTGCAGGCGGCCGCGTCCTTCCTCGCCTTTCACGGGGTCGGCGCGCCGCGCACGCTGCTCCTGGGCTTCGCCGACGGCGCCGGGCCCGAGGCGCTGACCGAAAACAGTCTGCGCGGCGCCCGCTTCGCCGTGCCCGATCCGCGCCGCATGGCCGACTTCGCCGCGCGGTTCCAGGCGCGTTTCGGCCGGGCGCCGGGCGACCTCGCCTGGATAGGCTACGATGCCGCCTCGGCCGCCGCGCAGATGGTATCGCGCGCGCGGGCGAGCGGCGACGCCACGCCGTTCGGCCCCGAAGACATTGCCGATCCCGACGGGTTCGAGGGCGTGGCCGGCCGGCTTCGGTTCACGCCCGACGGCCTGAAC
>JBCBYE010000750.1:0-2110 GCA_039816075.1 Pseudomonadota bacterium
CTCGGCAGCCTCGTGGACGGCACCTGCGAGGAGCCGGCCTACGCCGCCCGCTGGAACCGGGCCGACTGCGCCAGCTTCGCGCCGGCCTTCGGCGATTCCGTGCTCGCCGCCCCGCTGGCCCCGCCGCTGCAGACGGCGGGCGCGACCGCCGCGCAATAGCCGGCGCGCCGGCCGAACGGCGCTCGCAGGCGGCGGCGCGGACGACCCGCTGCGCCACGCCACGCCGGCGACGCGTGCCGTCCAAGGAAGGACCGGCCGTCGATCTCCGGCAAGGCGCCCCGCGCCGTCCATCAAGGGCGGCCGCACCGGCGCGGCTCGCGCCCGAGACGACGCGGCGGAGACGGCGCCGACCGCCTCTCGCCAGCAAAGCCTCCCCGGGCCCTCAGGCCCTTTCAAACCCCCGTCGAAGGTCCCAATCGGTCACCGCGCCGTCCGCCTGCGCCTGCTCCCAGCGCGCGGCATGGGCATAGTGCTCCACCACCGCCTCGCCCCAGGCCGCGCGCAGCATGTCCGAGGCGGCGAAGGCCTCCACCGCCTCGCGCAGGGTCTTGGGGATCTCCCGCCCCTCGCCGCCATAGGCGTCGCCGGCGAAGGCGGGCTCCAGCTCCATCCCCTTGTCGATCCCGTCCAGCCCCGCCGCCAGCAGAGCGGCCGAGGCGATGTAGGGGTTCAGGTCGGCGCCGCCGATGCGGCACTCCACCCGCACGCCCGGCCCGTCCTCGCCCACCACGCGAAAGCCCGCCGTGCGGTTGTCCGCCCCCCAGACCGCCTTGGTCGGCGCGAACAGCCCCGCCACGAAGCGCTTGTAGGAATTGACGAACGGCGCCAGCGCCAGCGTGATCGCCCGCGCATGGTGCAGCTGCCCCGCGAGATAGCTGCGCATCATCACCGACATGCCCATGGGCGCGCCCGCCTCGAAGAACGCCGGCCCCTCGGCCCCCGCCAGCGACTGGTGGATGTGGCAGGAACTGCCCGCCGCGCCGTTCGACCAGCGCGCCATGAAGGTCGCGGCCCGGCCCTGCGCCCAGGCGATCTCCTTCGTCGCGGCCTTCACCAGCACGTGCCGATCCGCCATGGTCAGCGCCTCGGCGTAGCGCACGTTGATCTCCGCCTGCCCGGCATCGGCCTCGCCCTTGGTGTTCTCCACCGGCACGCCCGCGCCGTCGAGCCCGTTGCGCAGCGCGCGCATCAGCCCCTCCTCCTTGGCGGTCTGCAGGATGTGGTAGTCCTCGTTGTAGGAGGACACAGGCGCCAAGCCCCGATGCCCCGCCGCGTCCACCTCATCATAGCTTTGGCGGAAGGCGAAGAATTCCAGCTCCGAGGCCATCAGCGGCGTCAGCCCCCGCTCCGCCAGCCGGGCGACCTGCCGGCGCAGCACCTCCCTCGGCGCATGGGCCACAGGCGCATGGCCGTGATGGTCCAGCACGTCGCACAGCACTAGCGCCGTGCCCGGCGCCCAGGGCGTCAGGCGCAGCGTCGACATGTCCGGCCGCATGACATGGTCGCCATAGCCCTTGGCCCAGGAGGCGGAGGCATAGCCGGGCACCGTCTCCATCTCCATGTCGGTCGCCAGCAGGTAGTTGCAGGAATGGGTCTCCTGCCACGCCTCCTCCACGAAGTGGCGGGCGTGGAACCGCTTGCCCATCAGCCGCCCCTGCATGTCGGTCTGCGCGGCGACGACGGTGTCGACCTCGCCCGCCTCGACCAGGGCGCGCAGCCCCTCCAGATCCAGCATGCCCCGCATCGCGCCCTCCTCCGCTGCCGCGCCGATGGGGGCACGGCGCGGCGCGGGGCGCAAGCGTCAGCCGTAGGGCAGCCACAGCGCCAGACGCGGAAAGGCGATCAGCAGCCCCACCAGGATCAGCGAACAGGCGATATAGGGGATCGCCGCGGTGTAGATCTGCCGCATCGACGTGTCCGGCGGCGCCACGCCCTTCATCACGAACAGCAGCAGCCCGAAGGGCGGCGTCGTGAAGCTGATTTCCAGCGCGAGCAGCATGATCAGCCCGAACCAGATCGGGTCGTAGCCGAGATTCATCGCCAGTGGAAAGAAGATCGGCACGGTCAGGAGCATCATGGAAATCTGTTCCATGAACATGCCGAGAAGCAA
>JBCBYE010000238.1:0-6510 GCA_039816075.1 Pseudomonadota bacterium
CCATTTGACGTTGCCGTAATCGCCCGGCGCCAGGAACGAATAGAGCGCCATGACCATCAAGGGGCCGGCGCCGAACAGCACGATCAACGCGATCGCCGGCGCCGACAGCAGCCAGCGGGCGCGGTCGTCGACCCGCTCCGCCTCGCGCTCCAGCGCGCCGGCGATCGCGTTGATCGTGCTGTTCGGCGCCGGCCCCTTGATGGTCATGGCGCTCTATTCGTTCCTGGCGCCGGGCGATTACGGCAACGTCAAATGGGAGCTTTCCACCGACGGCTGGACCAGCGTGCTGATGCAGCGCGACATCTTCGACGACACGTTGATGTGGGCCGACGCGCATCTGTCGATCTTCTGGCGGTCTTTCTCGCTGTCGGCGATCACCACGTTGCTGACGCTGATCTTCGGGGTGCCAACGGCCTACTTCATCGCCACCCAGCCGTCGAACCGCAAGGCGCTGCTGCTGTTCCTGGTGACGGTGCCGTTCTGGTCGAACCTGCTGGTGCGCACCATCGCCATTCAGGAGCTGATCCGCGCCGAGGGGGTCATCAACAACGGCCTGATCCTGCTGGGCCTGATCGACGCGCCGATCCAGATGATGTTCACCGACTTCGCGATCGCCTTCGGCATGACCTACGTCTACCTGCCGCTGATGGTGCTGCCGGTCTACGCGGCGGTGGAGAAGCTGGACTTCCGGCTGGTGGAGGCGGCGCATGACCTCTACGCCTCGCGCTGGGTGGCGGCGCGGCGGGTGATCCTGCCGCTGATCAAGCCGGGGATCGTGGCGGGCTCCATCCTGGTCTTCATCCCCAGCCTGGGGGCCTATGTCACGCCGCGGGTGCTCGGCGGCGGCAAGAACCTGATGTTCGGCAACCTGATCGAGCTGCAGTTCGGGGCCGGCCGCAACTGGCCGCTGGGCGCGGCGCTGTCGCTGACCTTGATGGTGGCGGTGCTGATCGCGCTGATCTGGTACGTCAAGGTCACCTCGGCGGAGCGCAAGGATGGCTGAGGCGAGCCTGCCCGAAGCGGCCGCCGGCGCCGCCCCGGAGGCGGAGGCCAAGCCGCAGGCCCGCGGCTGGTCGGTGCGCACGCTGCCGGGCTTCGGCGTCGTGGCGGCCTTCACCCTCTTCGCGCTCTATGCGCCCATCGCGATCCTGGTGATCTACAGCTTCAACGAAGGGACGTCGCTGGCGATCTGGGAGGGGTTCTCGCTGCGCTGGTACGCCCAGGCGTGGGAGAACGAGGCGGTGCAGTCCGCCGCCCTGCGGTCCTTGACCCTGGCGGGCGTCGCCGCCTCCGTCGCCACGGCTGCGGCCACCATGGCCGCGCTCGCCACCACCCGCACGCGGCGCTTTCCGGGCCGCACCATGGTTTACGCGCTGATCAACCAGCCCCTGATGGTGCCCGAGATCGTGACGGCGGTGGCGCTGCTGATCGTCTTCGCCTGGATCAAGGTCGCGACGGGCCATCAGAGCATGATCTACCTGATCGCCGCGCACACGGCCTTCTGCATCCCGTTCGCCTACCTGCCCATCCGCGCGCGGCTGGAGACCATGGACGACACGTTGGAGCGGGCGGCCGCGGACCTCTACGCCTCGCCCTGGCAGGTGTTCCGGCGCGTGACGCTGCCGCTGCTGTGGCCGGGGATCGTGGCGGGGCTGATGCTGGCCTTCGTGATCTCCATGGACGACATCGTCATCACCGAGTTCGTCAAATCCGCCGGGCAGGAGACGCTGCCCACCTACATGCTCGGCCAGCTGCGCCGCGTGGTGACGCCCGAGGTCAACGCCATTTCGACGGTGATCCTTGCGGCGGGCGCGATCCTGGTGACCCTGTTCTTCCTGCTCTCCAGCCGCGTGCAGCGGTGAGGGCGGGCGCCTGCCGGGCCGTCGCGCCCGCTCATCCAAGACCCGGCCCGCAACGACGGGTCGCCAACCGGGAGACTTCGCCATGCAAAGACTGATCGCAGCGGCCTCCGCGCTCGCCCTGATGGCGGGCGGCGCTTCGGCGCAGGAGCTGAACATCTTCAACTGGGGCAACTACACCAACCCCGAGCTGATTGAGAAGTTCGAGGCCGAGACCGGCATCAAGGTGACGATCACCGATTACGACAGCAACGACACCGCGCTGGCCAAGGTGAAGGCCGGCGGCCACGGCTTCGACATCGTGGTGCCTTCGGCCAATTACGTGCCGATCTGGGTCTCCGAAGGGCTGCTGCTGGAGGCGCGGCCGGATCAGATGGAGAACTTCGGCAACGTCGCCGAGGAGTGGGTGAACGTCGACTGGGATCCGGGCCGCCGCTACACCGTGCCGTGGGCCTGGGGATCGACCGGCGTGGTGGTGAACACCAAGTACTACGACGGCGACATCGACACCTCGGCGATCTTCCTCGACCCGCCCGAGGAGCTGCGCGGCAAGATCAACGTCGTGCCCGAGATGGGCGACGTGATGAACCTGGCCATCATGTATTACGGGGGCGAGCCCTGCACCGACGACCGCGCCATTCTGCGCCAGGTGCGCGACGGCCTGGTCGCGGCCAAGGAGCACTGGTTGGGCATGGACTACGGCAACCTGGAGAAATTCGCCAAGGAGGACCTGTGGGCCGGGGTCAACTGGAACGGCTCCACCTTCCGCATGCGTCTGCAGAACGAGAACGTGAACTACGGCTATCCCAAGGAAGGCTTCGTGCTGTGGATGGACAGCCTGGCCGTTCTGAAGGACGCGCAAAACGTGGAGGAGGCGAAGACCTTCCTCAACTTCATGATGGAGCCGGAGAACGCCGCGCTGACCGCCGAGTTCGCCCGCTATGCGGTCGGGATCACCGGCGCGGAGGACTTCATGCCCGAGGACATGAAGACCGCGCGGGAGATCAACATCCCCGAGGAGCTCGCCTCCAAGGGCGTCTTCATCCCCACCTGCGCGCCGGAGACCCAGGCGCTCTACACCCGCATCTGGACCGACCTGCAGAAGTGAGGTCTTGGCGGGGGGCTTGCGAGCCCCCGCCGGGTCCCACGTTCAGGGGGCGGCGTCCTTCGCCGCCCCTTTCCCTTTCCCTTTCGCCTCCTGCGCCTCGACATAGGCGGTCAGCACGGCGGCCATGCGGCCCGTGTAGCCCTTGGGATCGTCGGCCTGGAACCAACGGACCACACCCTCCGGCAGTCGCATCGTGACCTGCGGCTTGGGCCGACGAGGCGGATCGACGATGAGGGCGTCCCAATCGAGGTCGCCCATGTCGGGGATCTCGGAGTAGTCGATGTCTTCGTCGGGGGTATGATCGAGATATCGTTTGGCGTTGTCCGACAACTTAGGCGGGTTCGCCGGGTCGAGCGTGTAGCGTTCAGTCGCCATGTCGTCTTTCCTCTCGCGCGTTGGCACGCCGCGCCGCGATGATCCGGATCGTAGAGCCGCGCCATGTCCAGGTCACGACGACGAGCCGGCCCTCGATCCGACCGAAGGTGTTGAAGCGTTCTTCGCCGTAGTCGCGCCGCAGATCCGGCAGGTCCTTGCGTCCTGTGTCCGCGAAGGCCGCGGTCGCCTCGAGGAACGAGGGTCGGCCGAGCCGCTCGTTGCGACGGCTTTTGTCCGCGTCCCACTCGAACTCCATGAAGCAACGTAAGACGAAACGTCTTGCGTTTCCACCCGGGCTTGCGCGTGGGGGCCGGCGCGCCGAAGCTTCGGGTCAGGCCTCGAAGGGGACCGACGACCATGCCCGACAGCTATCGCAACTCCGACCCGCGCCCGCCGATCATGCAGGGCAGCCCCGTGCCGCCGGAATGGCGCGTGCCGCCGCTGGACTGGGACGCGCCGCCCTGGAACCGCTGGGCGTTCCAGCACATGCGGGAGCTGGTCACGACCGTCGACGTGCCCCGGGGCGGCGATGCGTGGGAGATGCCGACGAGGGTCTCGGACGTCTCCGCCATCGCCTGCGAGACCGCGGACGGCCGCGCCTCGACCTACGGCGCGATGCTGGACGAGACCTATGCGGACGGCGCGCTGATCTGGCTGGACGGCACGATCATCGCCGAGGACTACGCCAACGCCATGACCGCGGCGACGCCGCATATCGCCTTCAGCGTCTCCAAATCTGTGGTGGCGACGGCGGCGGGCATCCTGATCGGCGAGGGGCTGATGGACCCCGCGGCGCCGATCGTCGATTACGTGCCGGAGCTCTCGGCCACGGGCTGGAACGGCGCGACGCTGCAGCATGTGCTCGACATGACGTCGGGCGTGAAGTTCGATGAGACCTATGGCGGACCGGACGCCGACATCCTCTTCCTGGACGTCGCCGCCAATCTCAAGCCGCCCTCGCCGCACATGGATCCTGCGCGGATCCCCGCCTGCCTGTGGGACCAGATGATGGGTCTGACGGTGCAGGAGGCGGAGCATGGCGCGCGGTTCGAGTATCGCTCCATCGAGACGGAGTGCCTGGGCTACGCCATGGAGCGCGCCTCGGGGATGCGGCTGGCGGACCTGATCTCGGACCGGCTCTGGGCGCCCCTGGGGGCGGAGCGGGACGCGTTCTTCACCGTGGATCGCGCCGGCTTCGCCCTGGCCGATGGCGGCTTCAACGCCACGCTGCGCGATTTCGCCCGCTTCGGCCGGCTGTGCCTGGAGGACGGGCGCCGCGACGGCCGCCAGGTGATCCCTCGGGACTGGGTCGAGGACGTGCGCGGCGGCGCGCATGGGCTGACCAACGGCCATGTGCAGGAGATGCTGCCCGGGGGCCGCTACCGCAACCAGTTCTGGATCGAGGCGGACGGACGCCCCGCGCATCTGTCGCTCGGCATCTTCGGGCAGCACATCTACGTCGATCCGCAGATCGGCCTGGTCGCGGCCAAGCTGTCGTCGTGGCCGGACTTCGTGACGCGCGAGCATCTGATCGACTGGCTGCGCGCGGTGAAGGCCGTCGCCGCGGCGCATCGCTGAGGGGGGGGCGGCCATGTCGGACGACCTGATCTATCTGAGCGCGACCGAGGCGCTGGCCGGCTTCGCCGCCAAGACCCTGTCGCCGGTGGAGCTGCTGCTGGCGCAGATCGCGCGGGCGGCGGCGACGCGAGACACGGTCAACGCCTTCACCTTCACCCATTTCGACAGCGCGCTGGAGCAGGCGCGCGCGTCCGAGGCGCGCTGGGCCAGGGGCGAACCGCGCGGTCGTCTCGACGGGCTCGCCGTGGCCATCAAGGACGAGAGCAACGTGGAGGGGATGCCCTCCTCCTCCGGCTCTCTCATCCTCAAGGATCACGTGGCGGACCACACCAGCCCCGTCAATGCGCGCATCTTGGCGGAGGGCGCGATCCTGCACGCCCGTTCCGCCACGCCGGAGTTCTGCTGCGCCGGCTACACCTGGTCGCGCCTGTGGGGGGTGACGCGCAATCCCTGGAACCTGGCGCTGACGCCGGGGGGATCCTCCGGCGGGTCGGCGGCGGCGCTGGCGCTGGGCTCCACGGCGCTGGCTACGGGGTCCGACATCGGCGGGTCGATCCGCATCCCGGCCTCCTGCTGCGGCGTGGTCGGCTTCAAGCCGCCCTACGGCCGCAACCCGGACGACATCCCCTTCAATCTGGATTTCTACAACCATGTGGGGCCGATGGGCCGGTCCTCGGCCGATGCGATCCTGCTTCAGAACATCATGTGCGGGCCGAGCCCGCAGGACATCGCGGCGATCCACCCCAAGCTGACGCTGCCGACGGCGTATCCGGACCTGAAGGGGATGCGGATCGCGGTCTCCCCGAACCTCGACGTCTTTCGGGTGCGGGCGGACGTCGCGGCGAACACGCGGGCGGCGGTCGACGACCTGCGCGCGCTGGGCGCGGAGGCGGAGGAGGTGGAGATCGGCTGGGGGCCCGAAGTGCCCGAGGCGGCGCTGGGCTACCTGACGCACCTGTTCGGCGGCGCGATTTCCGAAGCGCTCGACACGAATGCGGACCTGATGACGACCTACGCGCGGGCCTTCGCGCAGAGCTCTCAGCACAGCACCGCGCGGGACTTCGTGCGGACGCTGACCGTGGCGGGTGAGGCGTATCTGAAGCTCGGCGCCCTGTTCGAGCGGTTCGACGCGCTGGTCTGCCCGACGACCGGGCTGCCGGCGGTCCCGGCGGAGTTCGATCAGAGCCGGGATCGGATCGAGATCGAGGGCGAGGAGGTCTCGCCCATGCTCGGCTGGCTGCTGACGACGCCGTTCAACATGCTCAGCCGCTGCCCGGCGCTGTCCGTGCCGTCCGGCCTGGGGGCGGAGGGCTCGCCCACGGGCCTGCAGATCGTGGCGCCGCCCTATCGGGACGAGACGGCGTTTCGGGTCGCGACGGCCTTCGAGGCGTCGCGGCCGGGCGGCGGCTGGTTTCGAGACGCGGCGTCGCGCCCGCCCACCTGACCGAGGCGCCGCGTCTTCCGTCGCGCCCGTGGGCCGCCTCGGGCTCGCGGCGCGCGGCGGGCGCTGCGCCGGGCGGCCGCCGCCGAGGGGCGGGACCCATGGAGCGACGCGGCCTGCCGCGCGCCGCGGTCGGGCGGCGACCCAGG
>JBCBYE010000424.1:0-4369 GCA_039816075.1 Pseudomonadota bacterium
CGTGTGGATGTCGCTGCCGCTGCTGCCCCTGTTCGGCGGCCTTTTCGGCATGGGCTTCGCCACGATCATCGGGGCCTTCTCCACCCGCAAGGCCGGCACGGTCTTCGCCATGATCTCTCTGGGGATCGGAGAGCTGGTGGCCGCCTGCTCGATCATCATCGTCGCCTTCTTCGGCGGCGAGGAGGGGATCAGCGGCGACCGCAGCTACGCCCCGTTCCTGGGCGTCGAGTTCTTCACGCAGACCGAGGTCTACTACCTGATCGCGTTCTGGACGATCCTGTCGGCGGCGCTGATGTTCCTGTTCTCGCGCACGCCGCTGGGCCGCATGGCCAACGCCGTGCGCGACAATCCCGAACGGGCGGAGTTCCTGGGCTATTCCAGCCGCTGGGTGCGCTTCGGCTCCTTCGTGGCCTCGGGCTTCTTCGCGGGCGTCGCGGGCGCGCTCTTCGCGATCAACTACGAGATTCTCACCGAGGAGAACCTGAACCTCATCACCTCGGGCGAGATCCTGCTGGTGACGTTCCTGGGCGGCGTCGGCCTGTTCATCGGGCCGATCATCGGCGCGGTGGCCTTCACGCTCGTGCAGACCGTGCTGTCGCTGCAGACGGAGCTTTGGGCGCTTTATGCGGGCGCGCTGTTCGTGGCGACGGTGATGTTCTTTCCCGGCGGGCTCGCCGGGCTGCTGGCCATCCACGTCATCCCCGCGCGGCTGGGCAAGCTGGGGTTGCTGACGATGCCTTACGTCAAGACGCTGATCCCCGGCGCGATCGGGGTGCTGGCGGTATGCGGCGTCCTCGAGATGATGGATCACGCCCGCAACAGCACCGTGGGCGACGAGGTCATGACGCTCTACTGGATGACCACGGACACGTCGTCGTTCATCCCGTGGATCCTCTACATCGCCGTGGCGGCGAGCGGCATCTGGCTGGCGTCCAAGGGCGCGCCCGAGGTGAAGCACGCCTGGAATCAGGCCACCACCGCGGGGGACGAACGATGACCGCGGCTCTGGCGCTGCGCGGGCTGCGCAAAAGCTTCGGCAAGGCCGAGATCATCCGCGGCATCGACCTGGAGATCGAGCGCGATGAGCGTCACGCGATCATCGGGCCGAACGGCGCGGGCAAGTCGACGCTGTTCAACCTGGTCACAGGCCGCTTCCCGCCCACGGACGGGGAGGTGCGGCTGCACGGCGAGAACGTGGTCGGCCTCGCCCCCTACGAGATCAACCGCAGGGGCCTGAGCCGCAGCTTTCAGATCACCAACATCTTCCCCAAGATGACGGTGTTCGAGAACGTGCGCTGCGCGCTGCTGTGGGCCAAGGGCTATCGCTATTCCTTCCTGTCGCTGGTGTCGCGCCAGCGGGAGCTGACGACGGGCGCCGACGCGATCCTCGATCAGATCAACCTGCTGGGCAAACGCGACCTGCCGGCGGGCGTCCTCTCCTACGCCGATCAGCGCGCGCTGGAGATCGGGATCACCATCGCCTGCGGCGCCGACGTGATCATGCTGGACGAGCCCACCGCCGGCATGAGCCACGCGGAGACCGACTACATCGTCGAGCTGATCCGCAAGGTGACCGAGGGCAAGACGCTGATCGTGGTGGAGCATGACATGGGCGTGGTCTTCGGCCTCGCCGACCGCATCAGCGTGCTGGTCTACGGCGAGATCATCGCCACGGGAGAGCCGGAGGCGGTGCGCGCCAACGCCAAGGTGCAGGAGGCCTATCTGGGCGCCGCCCTGGAAGCCGAAGAAGAGGTCGGTCACTGAAATGATGCTGGAAGTTCAGGACCTCAACGCCTTCTACGGAAAAAGCCACATCCTGCGCGGCGTGAACATGCATGTGGCGCCGGGCGAGATCGTCGCCCTGCTGGGCCGCAACGGCGTCGGCCGCTCCACCACCTGCAAGGCGGTGATGGGCGAGGTGCCGCCGGTGGGCAGCGTCAAGTTCAAGGGGCAGGAGATCGCCGGCAAGAAGGCCTACGAGGTGGCGCGCCTGGGCATCGGCTACGTGCCGGAGAACCGCGACATCTTTCCCGGCCTGACCACGCGTCAGAACCTGGAGCTGGGCGTGAAGTCCGGCCAGGACCTGAGCAAGTCGCGCTGGTCCATCGACGACATGTTCAGGCTGTTCGAGAACCTGGAGCGCCGCGCCGACGTCGAAGCGTCGGTGCTGTCGGGCGGCGAGCAGCAGATGCTGACCATGTGCAGAACCCTGATGGGCGATCCCGAGCTGATCATGGTGGACGAGCCGACCGAGGGCCTCAGCCCCCAGATGGTGCAGCGCGTGGCCGATCTGCTGAACGAGATCGCGTCGCGCGGCGTTTCGATCCTGCTGGTGGAGCAGAAGCTGTCCATCGCCCTCAAGATCGCCAAGCGCGTCTACGTCATGGGCCACGGCGAAATGGTGTTCGAGGGCACGCCGGCGGAGCTGGCGGAGCGCGAGGACGTCCGCAAGGAGTGGCTGGAGGTGTGATGCCGTTCAGGATACGCGCTTGAACGCGGCCTGTCCGGCTGGTAGGTAACCTTTAGTAAGGTTTCTGTGGGGAAAACCATGATTCGCAACGTTGTGGCCTCTGCGGCCATCCTCTTCGGACTTGGCATGGGTGCGGCGCAAGCCGGCGCCACGATGGTTCCGGCGGGTTTCATCTACGATGTCGAGCGCCAGGGCCTCGAATGCGTCGAGTGCGGCGACGGCAACGCGTTCTATTCGGGCGGCGACGGGGTGTTCTTCAACATCACCGGCACGATCACCACGACGCGTCTGGGCACGATCACGTCCAACGCCGACATCGTCGGCTTCGACCTCGTCGCGACCAGCGAAGGTCTGCCGGGGCCGCAGGTCGAGTTCCTCTTGAGCGGCGAAGGCAGCGACGTTCGGTTCTTCAACGGCGGCGAACTGCTGGCGGAAGAAACGTCGCTGACGTTTCAGGGGCCGTCGCAGGGCGAAGTCGTGTTCGAGGATAACGCGACCGCAGACTCCTACAGCGTGTTCGTCGGGTCGATCAGCGAATCTCTCTTCGCGGGCGACAACGACTTCTTCGCGCAGGCCGAAGCGTTCGATCAGAACGCTCAGACGGCTCTGCTCGGCACGCGTCGCACGGGCCCGCCGCCGACCGGCGATGTCCCGGTCCCCTTCGCGGCTCCTCTGCTGCTGACCGGTCTGGGCGCGCTGGTCGTCGCCTCGCGCCGTCGCAAGGCCGCCTGACAAGCAAGAGACCGCATCGTTTGCGAAGGGCCGGCGCTTGCGCCGGCCCTTTTTCGTTGAAATCTGCTGGAAACGTTCATTTTGACTTCATTTTAAGTGTCCATGGCATTAACGTTCGGCAAAGAATCACCGAAACGTCGACGCCACGGGGACAGAATGTTCAAAACCACGTTTGCAGCGGCCACGGCCCTGCTGCTCGCGCAGGCCGCGCAGGCCATGCCGACATATTCCTACGTCGTGGACAGCGCGGTGTGCGAGCTGTGCCCGTTCGGCAGCGGCGAAGTGACCGGAACGATCGTCACCAACGCCCTGGGCGACTTGACCGAGAAGAACGTCGTCGACTGGACCCTCGACCTGTCCGTGGACAGCGGCGAATTCCTGATCATCGCCGCGTCCGGCAATGAGCGAGACACCGTGTTCGAGTCCTCGGTGCTCTCCACGACGCTGACGCCTCTGAACAGTCAGTTCATCATCGGCGGCGCGAACCCGTCGCTGGTCGGAACGCCCGAAGCTCTGGAATTTTCGGGCAACCCGGGCGCCACGATCCGCTTCACGAGCACGTCGACGTCGCGCACGACGACGGATGAGCTGGCCGGCGAGTGGCGCTTCACCATCGCGGAGCAGTTCGAGGCGGCCAGCACGACCGCGTCCGCGCGCAACATCACCAACGGGTTGACCACGCGGGAGTCGATCTCGGTGGAAGGCGTCGGCGGAACCGCATCGGAAACGCGCGACGGCTCTTTTGCGCGGCTCGCCGTCGGGGCGCCCTCGTCCGAGGTCCCGCTGCCGGCGGCCGGGTGGCTGCTGTTCGGCGGTCTGGGCGCGCTGGCCGTCGCCTCGCGCCGTCGCAAGGCCGCCTGACGGGCGAAGCTCGGATCATAAATGTCGGAAGGGGCTGGCGGTTTCGTCGGCCCTTTTCTTTGGGCGCAAGGCCCTGCGAGGAAAGAGTTGACGCGGCGCCGCTCGCTGGCAATCTGGGACGTGTCGTGTGGGTGAGGACGGATTGATCAGGCCTCGCCGCGCGCCGGAGCTTTGAGGGGATCTGCCATGCACAAATCGGTCTTCGCGGCCCTTTTCGCCGCCGCGCTGGGCGCCCCGGCACCGGCCGCCGCGCTTTTCACCTACGACCTGCTGAACATCGAGCTTGAGTGCTCGGTCTGCTTCGAC
>JBCBYE010000041.1:0-13389 GCA_039816075.1 Pseudomonadota bacterium
CAGCAGCCAGCCGGCGGCGCCCTGCATCTCCGCCAGGGCCAGCAGGATCAGAAAGAGCGGCGCATACTCCACCAGGTTGCCCTGCGCGCGCGTGCGCCGCTGCAGGCGCAGGTCGCCGCCGTCGCCCAATGACACGCCGGCGCCCTGGCGGAGCTGCAGGGCGCCGCCGGCTGGCTGCTGAGCCTGCTGGCGCTGGTCTTCCTCGCCGCCCGGCTGGCCCATGGCTACGCCTTCGCCTTCACGCCCGGCTGGCCGCTGGGGCGCATGGCCGGGACCGGGCTGACCTTCGCCTCCCTCGCCGTGGCGGCCGCGACCGTCCTGGGCGCCGCGCTGTTCTGACCCATTCGGCCGCGCCGGGCGGGCGCGGTCCTCCCCTACGCCGCCGGTCCCCTCCGGCCGGTCCGGCCCTCAGCCCCGCGAAAGGCGCGCCATGTCCCTCGATTTCATCCTCACCTCGCTGATCGTCATCCTGCTGCCCGGCACCGGCGTGCTCTACACCCTCGCCGTGGGCCTCGGCCGCGGCTTCCGCGCCTCGGCCGCCGCCGCCTTCGGCTGCACGCTGGGGATCGTGCCCAGCGCGCTGGCCGGCATCCTCGGCCTCGCCGCCATCTTCCACGCCAGCGCGCTGGCCTTCCAGATCGTGAAGTTCGCGGGCGTCGCCTACCTCTTCTACATGGCCTGGATGATCCTGCGCGAAGGCGGCGCCATGGACGTGGCGCCGGACCGGTCGCGCGAAGGGCTGCTGCGCGTCGCCCGGCGCGGCACGCTCATCAACGTGCTGAACCCCAAGCTTTCCATGTTCTTCCTGGCGTTCCTGCCGCAATTCGTCGACGCCTCGGCCGGCGCGGCGACGGCGCAGCTGATCGGCCTCGCCGGCGTCTTCATGGCGCTGACCTTCGTGGTCTTCCTCGGCTACGGCGCGGCGGCGGCGCTGGCGCGGGACTACGTGGTCTCACGCCCCCGGGTCCTGACCTGGCTGCGCCGCAGTTTCGCCGCGGCCTTCGGCCTGCTGGGCGCCCGGCTGGCGCTGGCGGAGCGGTGAGCGTCGCCTAGCCCACCCGCCCCTCGGCGTCGTGGATCACCGCGTCCAGCTCGATCTCCACGCGCATGCCCGGCTGCGTCAGCCCCGCCTCGCAGCCGGTCGTCACCGGGTCGATGCCCCGGAACACCTCGCCATGGGCGCGGGCGAAGCCGGCGGCGTCTTCGCTGATCTTGGTGAAGAAGGCGCGGGTGCGCACGGTGTGGCGCAGCTCCGCCCCCGCCTCCTCCAGCAGCCGCTCGAACCGCCGCAGGATGTAGAGGCTCTGGGCATAGGCGTCGTCCGGGGCGTGCAGCCGGCCAGAAGGTTCCAGCGCCGTGGTCCCGGCGATGAAGACGAACGGCCCGACCCGCCGCAGGCGGGAGCAGGCGCCGACCGCCTCGAACCGCCCGCCGGTATGGATCGTGAGGTTTTCGCGCGGGCCCGTCAGGGTCCAGCCGGGGGGCAGATCGCGGCTCATGAGGCGATGCGCCCGCGGATCGCCTCCGCCGCGGCGCGCAGGCCCGCCAATTCGGCGTCGGACAGGGCCGGCGTCTCCACCTCGATCAGCCCCGAGGCGCCCAGCAGGCAGGGCACGGCCAGCGGCACGCCCTCGATCCCGAACTCGCCGCGAAGACGAACGGAGGTCGGAACGGCCCCCGCCCGGGCCCCGCGCAGATGGTCCAGCAGCTCCACCGTCGCATGGGCGGGCGCGAGCGTGGCCGAGCCCATGCGCCGCAGCGCCACCACCTGCCCGCCGCCGGTCACCGCGTCCTCGACGCAGGCGGCGATGGCCTCGGCGCTCAGAAACGCCTCCAGCGCCCGGCCGCGGATGCGGGCGCGGGAGGCGACGGGCACCATCTCCGCCCCATGGGCGCCCAGCGCCATCGCCTCCACATCCGCGGGCGGCACGCCGGCGGCCTTCGCCAGCGCCGCGCGAAAGCGCCCGCTGTCGAGCGTGCCGGCCATGCCCAGCACCTTCTCGCGCGCAAAGCCGGTCGCCTCCAGCATCTCGTGCGTGATCTCGTCGAGCGGGTTGGTGACCACGATCACCACGGCGTCGGGCGCCTGGGTGCGGATCGCCTCGGCCGCCGCGCGGATCACGCGGCGGTTGGCGCTCAGCAGATCGGCCCGCGTCATGCCCGGCCCGCGCGCACGGCCGGCGGTGACCACCACCACCTCGGCCCCCGCGACGTCGCCGAGCCGCTCCGACCCCTCCGCCACGGCCGCCGACCGCGTGATCCCCGCCGCATGGTTCAGGTCCAGCGCCGTCGCCGCCGCCGCGCCCGGCGCGATGTCGATCAGCGTCAGGCGCGCGGCCATGTCCGCCTGCGCCGCCAGATGCGCGGCGTTGGCCCCGACGCCTCCCGCCCCGACGAAGGCGATCTTGGAAAAGCGCCTTGCCTCCCGCCGCTGCGACGCCCTGGGCGCCGTCCAGCGGGGCGAGCGGCGATAGAGGGTCCGCCGCGCCGCCGTCGCCCCGTCGGTGCGAGGCCGAACCGGCGCCTCCAGCGGCCCGTCGATCAGCGTCACGCCCAGCCGCGCCGCGGTCTCCCGCGCCATGTCGGTCACGATGTCGCCGGGCAGGATCTCCATCCGGATGCGGCCGCGGGCGCGGGCGCCCTCGACATGCTCCGCGCCGATGACGCGCGGCGCGGCCATCAGGCGGCGCGGCCTTCGACCGCCTCCACCGCGGCGACGGCGGCGTCGACCGCCGCCTTCACGCTGTTCTCCGTCCCGCTGACGAAAAGGCGGCCGAAGCGGCCCACGGCGCGCACCTCGACGATGTCGATCTCAGCCGCCTTTTCGGCCTCGTTCGCGGCGATGGAGATGTAGGCGGCGGGCGCGCATTCGATGATGCCCAGCGTCTGCCCCGGCACCAGCAGCGCGCCCTTGCGCCACTTGTTCAGCAGCTGCGCCTGGTGCGGCTCCACGCTCGTGATGATCTGGGTGGAGGCGATCGACGGTTTGGCGCGATCGGCCATGGAGGCGCCCAGCTCGTCCAGGATCGCCTCGCGCGCGGCGGTGACTTCGGCGTTCGAGGGGGAGCGCAGGATGAAGAACCCGAACTCCCGCTCGACCATTTGCGTCGTCGCCTCGACCGAACTCGCCTTCAGCGCCCGGTCGATCAGGGCGAAGACGCCGTTGCCCGGCGCCAGCTCCCCCACCAGCACGGTGTCGCCGCTCAGCGGGATGGAGCCCTGCACCGTCGCGCCGTTGTAGGCGGCGAATTTGGGCTGCAGGTTGTCGATCTGCATCAGCGCGCGGATCTCGATGCTCACGCCCCATACTCCTCGTAGATGTCGCGCCAGGGCCGGTTCTGCCACGCCACGCGCTTGATGTTGATCAGGTGCAGCGCCGTGACGTTGTCGGACGTGATGGAGCCGGACCAGGTGCCGGTGCCCAGCATGAAGCTCGGCTCCAGATCCGTCGAATAGCCCATGCCGCCCATGATCGCCGGCGTGTTCACCAGAACCCGGCCCACGGGCAGCGCCGAATAGGCGGCGACGGCGGCGGGATCGTCGGAATGGATCACCGCCGAATGCCCCCAGCCCTCGAACTCCGCGATGGCGCGGCTCATCCGCAGGCCCTCGGCCTCGTCCCGCGCCTCGTAGAAGGCCAGAACGGGGTTCAGCTTTTCGGCGCTCAGCGGGCGCTGCCAGCCGATCTCGGTCTCGTCGGAGATCAGGCAGCGTGTGCGCGGCGGCACGTCGAAGCCGGCCTTCGCGGCGAGCGCCTGCGGCGACTGGCCCACATTCTCGGGGTTCATGGCCTGGCGGCCGGTGAAGATCACGGCGGCGAGGCGGTCGGCCTCGGCCGGCGTCAGGAAATAGGCCCCCTTCAGCCGCAGCTCATGCCGCAGATCGCGCGCCAGCGACCGATCCGCGATCACCGCCTGCTCGCTGACGCAGGCGGTGCCGTAGTCGAAGCTCTTGGAGGTGACGATCATCTCCGCCACCTCCGCCACGTCGTCCCCTTTGGAGGCGTGGACGAAGCACGGCACGTTGCCGGCCCCCACCGCCAGCGTCGGCTTGCCCGAGGAATAGGCCGCGCGGACCATGCCCGGCCCGCCGGTGGCCATCACGACCGAGGTGCGCCGATGCCGCATCAGCTCGCCCGTGCCCTGGATCGTCACGTCCTCCAGGCACTGGATCAGGCCTTTGGGCGCGCCCATGCGCTCGGCCGTTTCGGCCATGAGGCGCACGGTCTCGATGCCGCAGCGCACGCCGCGCGGATGCGGCGCGCAGACGATGGCGTTGCCGGCCTTCACCGCGCTTAAGACTTTGTAAATGATGGTGGATGTGGGGTTGGTGACCGGGATCAGCGCGGCGACCACGCCCATGGGCTCGCCGATGGCGGCGATCTTGGCGCCCTCGTCCTTCCACAGCATCCCCAGCGTGGTGACGTCGCGCAGCCAGTCGGCGACCGAAAGGGCGTTGAAGAGGTTCTTGACCCGCTTGTCCGGCACGTTGCCGTAGCCGGTTTCCTCGACGGCGAGGGCGCCGAGGCGCTCGGCCTCCGGCTCGATGGCGCGGGCCATGGCGTCGACCATGGCGTCGATCTCGGCCGGCGGGGTCCCCAGAAAGCGGCGATAGGCTTCGAAGGCGCTTTCGGCGCAGCGGCGGGCGGCGGCGACGGATTTCAGATCGGCGTCCATCAGCCCAGCCCCGCCAGGGTTTCAAGCCTGCGCCGCGCGGTCTCGGCCGGGCCGGCGACGCCCCAGGCCTCCACCCGCCGGCCGGCGGGCCCCTCGCCCAGGGTCGCGGCGCCCAGCGCCAGGATCGCGCCCGTGACCGGGGTCGCCACGCTCGCGGCGGCGGCGGCGGAGGCCAGCGGCTCCAGCGAACCGGCCAGCGCGTCGCGCAGCATCAGGCGGGCGTTCGGCTGGCCCGGCACGCCCCGGCCGCCCTCGCCGCGCAGGGCGCCGGCGTGCTGGTCCAGCCAGGTCTCGTCCGAGGGCAGGTCGCGCACGCCGAAACGGGCGGCGACGGCGCGCCGCTCCGCCCCCATCGCGGCGATGACCGAGAGGTGCTCGGCCCCCAGCAGCGCCCGGAAGGTCTGGTTTTCGGGCAGCGGCGTCGCGCCCATGGGCAGGTCCGGATGCGCGTCGGAGACGGCCGGCCCGCCCAGCAGCAGCGCCGCCGCCTCGATATGGCCGGAGCCGTCGGCGAAGGCGGAATGAACGGCCGACGAGGCCGGCGCCAGGGGCCCGAGGATCGGGACCAGCCGCTCCAGCGCCTCGCCTCGGCCGGCGGGGATCGTGGCCGCGACGCCCGGCGCCCGGGGGGCGAGGTGCAGGGCCGACCCCTCCGCCCGCCACCAGAAGGGCAGCGTCTGCGCCTCGACGATCGTCACGTCGGCGCGGCAGCCTCCGGCGCGCAGCAGCCACGCGGTTTCGAGGGCGCCGAAGGTGCGGCCGGGGGCGAGGACGATCAGCTGGCCGTCGCTCAGATGCTCCGCCAGGACCAGCGCATAGGTGCGTTTCTTGTGGGTCGGACCGGTCAGGAAAATGGCGTCGGCGCCCGCCACGGCCTCGTCCAGCGAGGGGGTCGTGCGGATCGAGGGCGCGCCGCCCTCGGCGTCGGTCTGATAGCTTCCGACCGGCCCCGCCCCGCGCACGGCGACGCCCGCGCCGAGGGCCGAAAGCTCCGCCCCGTACGCGCTGAACAGCACCGGCTCGATCCCCTCGGCCAGCGCCAGCGCGGCCAGCAGGCGCGCGTCCGAAAGGCCGCCCAGCACCGCCACTCGGCGCAGCCTTTCCCCGCGGGGAATGATTTCCCCGCGGGGAAAGGCGCCGACGGCCTCGGCGAAGGCTTCGAATTCGGAGGCGCTCATCGGCGGAACATCCGGACTGGGGTCAGGCGGCGGGCGGGCCGGCGGAACGAGAACCGGGCGCCTCGCCCGCGGTCGCCGCGGGCCGGCGCCCCGGCCCCGATCACTCGGCCGAGCCGGCGCCGATGCCCGCGAGGATGCCCTCGAGGTCGTCATGCGGACGCGCGATCACGTGCACCGCCACCACGTCGCCGACCTTGTTGGCCGCAACGGCCCCGGCGTCGGTGGCGGCCTTGACCGCCCCGACCTCGCCGCGCACCAGCACGCTGACGAGGCCGCCGCCGGCCTTGGTGTGGCCGACGATCTCGACGCTGGCCGCCTTGGCCATCGCGTCCGCCGCCTCGAGCGAGGCGACGAGGCCCCGCGTTTCGATCATGCCCAGCGCCATCTGACCCGGTTTCGCCATCTCAACAGCCTCCCTTGCGGACCGCCGCGGCGGCCCCGTCCGTCACTTGCCCGACGCCTTCCTGCGCGCCGGACGGGCGGGGGCGGGCGCCTCGGCGCTCCCCTCCGCCAGATCCACCTGATCGACGATGGCGGCCACGGCCGCATCCACCGCCACGCCGGCCGAGGCGCCGGCCATGCGGGCGGCCGAGCCCTCGACGATCAGCACCATCTCTCCCGGCCCGGCGCCCAGCCCGTCGGCCGCCACGCGCCCGGCCGCCTGCACCGCGCCGGCGCCGTCGACCAGGTCGACGACCAGAAGGCGCAGGCCCGACAGCCCCGCGTCCTTCACCGTCGCGGTGACCGTGCCCGTGACGCGTGCCAGCCGCATCCGCTCAGAGGTTCCGCAGGTAGCGGTCGAACTCGACCGGGGTGACCTGGGCGGCGATGAAGCCGATTTCGCGCTCCGCCTGCTGGATCACCAGCTCGTGCATCAGATCGCCCATCACGCCCTTGAGCCAGTCGGAGCCCTTGGCCGCCGCCACCGCCGCCTCGGCCGAGGTGGGCAGCGCCGGCGCGTCCTCCATCAGGTAGCCGTTGGCCTCGGCGAAATGCGCGGGCTCCAGCCCCTGCTCGATGCCGTCGAGGCCGGCGGCCAGATGCGCGGCCACGTGCAGATAGGGGTTGGTGTCGGCGGAGCCGTTGCGGCTTTCGACCCGCACGGCGCTGTCCTTGCCCTCGATGATGCGCAGGCCGACGGTGCGGTTGTCGTAGCCCCAGGTCACGTTGGTGGGGCAGAAGCTGAAGGGCTGGAAGCGACGATAGCCGTTGGGCGTCATGGTCCCGCAGAGCGAGGCCTCGATCATGCGCTTCTGCACCCCGGCCATGTAGGCCATGCCGGTCTGCGAAAGCTTGCCGCCGTCGGCGAAGGCGTTGGCGCCGTCCTTCAACAGGGAATGGTGGACGTGAAAGCCGTTGCCGCTTTCCTCGTAGAAGGGCTTGGCCATGAAGGTGGCCAGATAGCCGTGATGCATGGCCAGCTGCTTGACCAGCGAACGGAACGCCACCATCCGATCCGCCGAGGTCAGCGCGTCGGCGTAGCGGATATTCACCTCCACCTGCCCCGGCGCGTATTCGGGGTTGGACTGTTCGATGGGGATGCCGGCCTCGTTGATCTGCTGGCGGATGGGGCCGAGCACGTGCTCCAGCTCCGCCGCGCGGTCGAGGCTGTAAACCCCGATGCCCTGGTCCTTGGGCTTCAGCGTCTGCGGATCGAGCAGGTAGCATTCGCATTCGACGCCGATGGAGACGTCGAAACCCATGGCCTTGGCCCGCTCCACCTGGCGCGACAGGACGTTGCGCGGGTCGATGGGGATGGGCGAGTGGTCCATCGCCTCGGCCCGCGCCATGCAGAAGGCGACGCCCGGCTCCCACGGCAGGGCGCGCGGCGCCTCGATGGGGAAGATGTGGCAGTCCTGATAGCCGGTGTCGAAATTGGTGTAGGGCGTGTCCCAGACGTCCGAGGTCATGTCGATGGCGAAGAGGGCCACGGACAACGCGTTGCCGTTCTCGCACACGGTCTCCCAATGGCTGGCCGGAATGCGCTTGCCGCGCATGACGCCGTTGAGATCCCCCACGCCCATGGCCACGGTATGCGTGCCCGGCGGCAGCGCGAACTCGCTGGAACCCATCGCGAACCCCTTCCTGTCGCTGCGGCCCCCCGGCCCTCGCCCGGCGGCCCTTCGGGATCGTTGACGCCCCGACTGTATTCAGTATTCACTTCTCCTTAGCCACTCTTTCCGCAACGTTGCGGACGCGCAAGAGGAAATCCCCGCCCATGCCTCGACCTTCCTGCATCGTCGTGGGCGGCGGCATCGCCGGCGTGATGACCGCGCTGAACCTGGCGCGCCGCGGCGAGCGCGTGGAGCTGATCGACCGGTGGGAGCCGGGGCATCCGCGGGCCTCCTCCACCGACGTGAACCGGGTGGCGCGGGCGATTTCGGGCCGCGACGAGCTCTATACCACCTGGTGGCGCGAAAGCCGCGTGCGCTGGCTGGAGATGCAGGCGGAGATCGGCTGGACGCTGTATCGCGAATGCGGCGCGCTGGTGCTGGCGACCGAGGGCCATTGCGACTGGGAGGATGCGACGCCGGCGACCTATGAGAAGGTCGGCGTTCCGTTCTTCCGCTTCTCGCAGGCGGAGCTGGCGGCGCGGTTCCCGCAGTTCAAGACCGACGACATCGCCTATGGCCTCTACGAGCCGGAGGCGGGGATGCTGATGGCGCATCGCTGCGTGATGGCGGGGCTGGAGCTGTTCCGCCGCGCCGGCGGCGTGGTGCGCCGCGGGATCGTGACGACGGACGAGGACGAGCGGCCGATGCTGGACGGCACGCCGCTGGAGGCGGACCTGATCGTCATCGCCACCGGCCCGTGGATGGCGGAGATGTTCCCGCGCACCATCGCGCCCATTTCGGCGATCGTCGGCATCAACGTCCTCTACACCAGCACGCCGGACGGGTCGGACGCGTTCGATCACGAGAACATGCCGTGCTGGATCGACCACGGGATGGGGTCGTTCGGCCTGCCCTCGGTCGAGGGGTCGGGCGTGAAGGCGGCGGTGGTGATCCCCAACGAGCCTATCGACATCAACGAGGACGAGCGCCTGATCCGGCGCGAGAGCCTGTCGAAGACGCGCAGCTACATCCGCGCCCGCCTGCCGGGGCTGATCGGTCAGCGGGTGGTGGATTCGAAGTTCAACCAGGTGATCCTGACGCCCGACACGCATTTCGTGATCGACTGGCATCCGGAGCATTCCAACATGCTGTTCGCCGGGGGGTGTTCAGGGCACCTGTTCAAGCACGGGACGATGTATGGGGAGTTCGCGGCGGGGGTCGGGGTGCGGGCGCATGGCACGGCGGACCGGTTCAAGATAGCGGGGCGGCGCAAGCTGAGCCCGAAGGAGAGCCCGAGCGGGCGTTAGCGCTGCCAGTTCAGGGCGGCGATGCGGGGATCTCGGGCGAAGGCTTCTCGGCCGAAGTCGATGCGATGCTCCCCCGCCTCGTCCCAGGCCGAGACGCCGGCGGCCGACAGGCGCAGCCTCCATGTTGTCTGGGCGATCGGCGCGGGCTTGGCGAACGCGGCGCAGGCGAGCAGCGTGACGTTGACCCCGCCCTCCGGATCGCGGGCGGAGGCGGACCGGATCGCCTGGGCCCCCGCCGCCCGCGCGGCGTCGGCGATGTCATGGCAGGCGGCATAGTCGGTCGGGTGCATCCAGTCCGCCGCCCGGGCGTCGAAGGGCGCGCGGGTCAGGTCCAGCGCGGCGTCGGCGCGATAGCGAACGACGAAGGCGGTCTCCTCCATCGGGTTGGCGGGCCACGGCGTCTCGGGGCTTTCGAGGAAGAACAGCAGCTTCCAGAACGCCTTTTCCGCGGCGGACGCGCGGACGCTTTCGGAGGCGTAGAAGACGGGCGGCGTGGGTCCGGTTCGGCGGAACCGGGACTCGCCGCGCGCCTCGTATCGGAACGGGGTGAAAAGCAGCCAGTGCAGGTGCGCGCAGGCGGCCGGCACGGGGGGCTTGGTGGGGTCCAGCAGCTCTTCGAGCGTGCGCTGCTCCTCCAGATCGTCGACCAGCTTGAGGGTCGACACCCGATGCTGCGCCTCCACCATGCGCCAGAGCTCTCCCCCCAAGGGGCGGCGCGCGGCGGAGACGTCAGACAAGCGCGCGCCGCGCGTCGAGGTAGGACAGCACGGCCATCAGCCCCTCGACCGTCTTGATCCGGTCGACAGGGGGCGCGCCAAGCGCGTCGTTGGGGCCGCGCATCCATCGCGCCGCCACGCGGTCGTCGCCGCCGACGATGGAATCGAGCGAGCGGTAGACGCGCACGAACAGCGCCGCCAGCTCCAGCGTCTTGGCGTTGGCGGGAAGCGAGCCGCCGTTCGCCGCCCGGCTGATCGTCGTCTCGGACACGCCGAGAACCTCCGCCAGTTCGCCGCGCTTGAGGGCGAGCAGGTCCGCCGCGCGCACCGACGCCTTGGCCAGAACGGCGGCGGCCGACGTGGCAGCGGGCGGGGCGGCCGGGTGGCGCATGGGGCCCCTCCTTTCCTCAGAAAGAAACATGGAATTTCTTGCTGAGAAAATCAAGAGGCTGCTACACTCCCTCCACCACCACAAGCACCTTCGTCGTGGTCACGCTCTCCCGCAGTTCCTTCCACGGCCGATACTCTTCCGAGGCGAAGAACGCCTGCATCTTCGCCCGGCTGGGCCAGCGAAAGATCACCAGGCGGCTGGGGCGCCAGTCGCCGGCGAGGACGTCTATGGCGCCGTCGCGCGTGAGGTAGGCGGCGCCGGCGGCTTCGGCCATGGGCTTCACGGCGGCCTTGTAGCGCTCGTAGACCTCGGGGTCGTGGATCTCGTTTTCGAGGAGCGCGTAGATCGGCGCGGCTGCGCCGGGGTCGTCCGCAGGCGGGGCGGCGGGGGCGTCGAAGCCCTCGACCGCCACGAAGACCTTGGTGGTGGAGGCGGCGAGGCGGATGTCCTTGAGCGGCTGGTATTCGGGCGAGGACGAGAACCCGTCGGCGGCGGCGCGGTCCGGCCAGCGGAAGATCACCAGACGGCTGGGGCGCCAGTCGCCGGCGAGCACGTCTATGGCGCCGTCGCGGACCAGGTATTCGCCGCCCGCCGCCTTCACCATCGGGGTGACGGCGGCCTTGTAGCGTTCGTAGGCCTCGGCGTCGTGGATGTCGTTCTCGAGAACCTCGTAAAGGGCCATGGGGGTCGTCCTCGGGCAGGGGCGGCAGGGCGCGGAGCGGCTTCGCCTTCACCCTAAGCGGCGCAGGGCGCGCCGCCTAGACGGGCGGGTCGCCCCGCGGAAAAATGCACGTTAAGGTCGCATTCAAACCTGCGATTCAACTCGCGAAAGGATCGGCCATGCGCCTCCTCGCCGCCCTGCTGCTCGCCCTGCCCGGCCCGGCGCTCGCCGGGGCCTGGACGCTGCCGGAGGGGGAGGGGCTGACGATCCTGACGCTGTCGCACACGACGACGGACCGTTTCTTCGACGGGCTGGGGGCGCTGGACCGCGGCGCCGATCTCGACAAGACGGAGGCCTCCGTCTACCTCGAATACGGGCTGCGCGAGGGGCTGACGGCGATCGGGCAGTCGACGCTGTCGATCCGCGAGCTGGGCGGCGCGACGCCGGACGAGCGGACGGGACTGGACTACACCGAGCTGGGCCTGCGCGCGAGGTTGGCGCAGCCGGGGCCGTGGGTCGTCTCCGTCCAAGGGTCGGCGCGCGTGCCGGGGGCGTCGGAGCCCGCGTCGCCGGCGGAGATCGGGCTGACGGAGTTCGAGGCGGACGGGCGGCTGCTGCTGGGGCGCGGCTTCGCCTGGGGCGAACGGACGGGCTATGCGGACCTGCAGCTGGGCTGGCGGCAGCGGTTCGACGCGCCGCCGAACGAGCTGCGCACGGACCTGACCGTCGGCGTGCGGCCCGTTCCGGAATGGCTGCTGATCGCCCAGGCCTTCGGAACCTTCGCCGACGGATCGGCGCGCACGCCGTTCACCGATGCGTCGAACGTCAAGGCGCAGCTGTCGGCGGCCTACGAGCTGGCGCCGGGCTGGACGGCGCAGGTCGGCGCCTTCGCCACGGTCTGGGGCGAGGACGCGGCGCAGGAGGTCGGCGGGCTGCTGAGCCTGTGGCGGGCGTTCTGAGGCGCCCTCACTCCCATCGCGCGCGGGTCCAGAGCCAGCCGATCAGCAGGGCGAAGACCGCGAAGACGCCGGTCTGCGCCCAGTACCACAGGGTCGTGCCGCCCTCCGGCAGGGCGGCGGCGAGATCGGAGGAGAGGTTGAGGGCCGAGAGGCCCGCCACCGCCGCCACCAGCCCCGCCCAGGCGAAGGGAACGGCGCCGCGATGCAGGGCGGCGCCAACGAAGAACAGGGAATAGGCCGCCAGGCAGAAGGCGATGATCTTGTCCTGATAGGGCTCCGACGGGACGTCGTAGTAGACGAACATGATCGGGACCTTGATCTGGTTCCAATGGCTGAAGGCCATGGCGGCGAACAGCGCCGCGCCGGTGACGAGCAGGGCGCGCAGGACGACGCGGGCGCCGAGGGAATCGCCCATGGGTCAGGCTCCTTCCATCCAGTCGAAGGCGCGGTCGATGCCGGCCATCTTGACGCCCGTGAAGGCGGAGGCCTGGAAGCTGAGGGCGCGAAGGTCCTCGACTTCGAGGTTGTGGACCGAGCTCTTGCCGCAGGCCTTGGCGAGCGCGGTGATCTCCATGGTCATGGCGGTGAGGTATCGGGCGATGCGTTCGGCGCCGGCGCGGGGGTCCATGCGCTTTTCCAGCTCGGCATCCTGCGTGGCGATGCCGACCGGACAAAGGCCGGTATGGCAGTGGTGGCAGGCGCCGGGGGAGGTGCCGAGCTTGGCGTAGTCGTCGAGATGCCGAGGCGAGTTGCAGCCCAGCGCGATCATCGCGGCGTTGCCGATCATCACCGCGTCGGCGCCCAGCGCCAGGCACTTGGCCGCGTCGACGCCGGAGCGGATGCCGCCGGCGGCGACCAGATCGACCTTGCCGGTCATGCCCGCCTCGTCCAGCGCCTCGCGCGCCGCGCGGATGGCGGACATGGTCGGGATGCCGGTGTGGTTGAGCAGCAGCTCGGGCGAGGCGCCGGTGCCGCCCTCCGCCCCGTCGACCACCACCACGTCCACGCCCGCCTTGGCGGCGATGGCCACGTCGTAGCGGGGGCGGGTGGCGCCCATCTTCAGAAAGATCGGCACCTGGTAGTCGGTGGCGATGCGCAGTTCTTCGACCTTCACGGCCAGATCGTCGGCGCCGAGAAAGTCCGGGTGGCGCACGGTGGAGCGCTGATCGACGCCGACGGGCAGCGTGCGCATGTCCGACACGCGCTCGCTGACCTTCATGCCCAGGAGCAGCCCGCCGGTCCCGGGCTTGGCGCCCTGTCCGACGACCAGCTCCAGCGCGTCGGCGCGGCGCAGGTGGTCGAGGTCGATGCGGTAGCGGGCGGGGGACATCTGGTAGAGGAGGGTGGAGGAGGCTTCGCGCTCCTCCTCCAGCATGCCGCCCTCGCCGGTGCAGGTCATCGTCCCGACCTTGGAGGCGCCGTAGCCGAGCGAGGCCTTGGCGGGCGC